>JAYTDB010000240.1:0-3885 GCA_043736135.1 Rickettsiales bacterium | reverse complement strand
GTAAAATGACTAAACAAGTACATATCATCGGCGCGGGTCTTGCGGGTTCAGAAGCAGCGTGGCAGTTGGCGAATGCGGGCGTGGATGTTATACTCCACGAGATGCGCGGCGTGAAGCCAACAGACGCGCACAAAACCACTGATTGTGCAGAACTGGTTTGCTCGAACTCATTTCGTTCGGATGATCATACGCGCAACGCGGTCGGGTTGCTGCATCAAGAAATGCGCCTGTGCGGATCTATCATCATGGCAGCTGCGGATAAACATAAAGTACCCGCAGGTGGTGCGCTTGCGGTTGATCGCGAGATGTTCGCGCAGGAAGTCACCGCGACGCTAAAAGCGCATCCGCGCATTACGTTTGTTGATGAAGAAATTACGCAATTGCCAACCGCAGAGATGGGGCATGTAATTATCGCGACGGGGCCGCTTACGTCAGAAGCCTTATCAAAAGCGATTCTCGCGCATACAGGCGAGCAATATCTGGCGTTTTTTGATGCGATTGCGCCGATTATTCACCGTGATTCTATCGACATGAGCAAAGCATGGTTTCAATCGCGTTACGATAAGGGTGAGGGCGCGGATTACATCAATTGCCCGATGAATAAAGAACAATATTATGCCTTCATCGATGCGCTGAATGACGGTGAAAAAGGCGACTTCAAAGAATGGGAAAAATCGACGCCCTATTTTGAAGGTTGCTTGCCGATTGAAGTGATGGCCGCGCGCGGCAAAGAAACACTCTCGTTCGGGCCGATGAAACCAGTGGGACTCACCAATCCGCATAGCCCCGAAAAACCGTATGCCGTGGTGCAGCTTCGCCAAGATAACAAGCTCGGCACACTTTACAACATGGTCGGTTTTCAAACCAAACTAAAATATGCTGAACAACAACGCGTATTCCGCAGTATTGCTGGGTTGGAAAACGCAGAGTTTGCACGTCTCGGCGGGCTTCACCGCAATACATTCATCAACTCACCGATTTTGTTAGACGCTGCGCTTCGCCTAAAATCCGCGCCGCATATCCGTTTTGCAGGGCAGGTGACGGGTGTTGAGGGCTATATTGAAAGCGCATCCGTGGGACTCATGGCAGGGCGTTTCCTCGCTGATGAAATCGTAGGTCGTGCAATCAATACACCACCCGCAACAACGGCACTCGGCGCGTTATTATCGCACATCACGGGCGGCGCAGATGCAACGACATTCCAACCAATGAACGTCAATTTCGGGCTATTCCCACCGATGAAAATAGGCAAGGATAAACGCGCGGCAGCGATGTGTGAACGGGCGTTATCAGATATTCTATTATTCTGTGGCGCGCCTAGCGCGAGCACAAAATCTAATGCGGCATGAGATCCTGCGCTGATGCTTTCGCATCCCACAGGATGGTGATAAATTAAACAAGCATCAGCTTAATAATAAGCGCAAGTTTATTGCCGCGATGATTTGCTATCAACTTGCCCGCCTTGTGATATTTCGTGAATACCGCGCCCTCGCAAGTTGGTTCAGGAATGGTGCTTGGCATTTCGGGGTAGGCTTCGCGGTATGCCACCACCAAATTCACTAATTCCGTTTCCGTAAATCCGCTTTCAGCCAGCATCTGCAACACAGGATGTTCGCGCGGTTGGCTTGCGTACAACCCCTCCACCGATTCCTGCCACCATGCAAAACGGATATGCCCAATCATTTCCTCCGACACCGCGTGATGCACGTGCTTCAGCTCGCAGTTGAGCGCAAAAAACGCATACAGCGCGGCTTGCTGGGCGCGCGGCGCAAACGCGCATTGCACATAGCGTGCATAATCGAGCTTTTTTACGAGTTCCTTACAATAAAGGACATTTTGAGTGGTTGAATTTTGCATCCAACCATCATATATAGGACTGCATGGAAACAACAAGACGCGATTTTTGTATTTCAGTTGCGGCGGTTTCATTTGTTGCAATGATTTCAACGGCGCGCGCTTTTGCCAAAACCCTTATAACATCACAGAAAGAACATATTATGACTTTTACATTGCCCCCATTACCTTATGAAACAACAGCGCTTGAGCCATATATGTCCGCGAACACGTTTTCGTTCCATCATGCAAAACATCATCAAGCTTACGTAACTAACCTCAATAACCTGATTAAAGACACGCCGCTTGCAGGAAAAACACTGGAAGAAGTGATTGCAGAATCAGCAAAAGATGCGAGCAAAGCAGGTATTTTCAACAATGCCGCGCAAGTATGGAACCATACGTTTTTCTGGAACAGCATGAAACCAAACGGCGGTGGTAAGCCAACAGGCGCGCTGGCGGCAAAAATTGACGAAGATTTCGGCAGCTTTGATGCCTTCAAAGAAGCATTCAAAACCGCAGCAACCACCCAGTTCGGTTCTGGTTGGGCATGGTTAGTGCTAGAAAATGGCAAATTAAAAGTGGTGAAAACCGCCAATGCTGATTTGCCGATGGTGCATGGTCAAAAAGCATTACTCACCGTGGATGTGTGGGAACATGCTTATTATCTCGATTATCAAAATAAGCGCCCAGATTTCGTGACGGCATTCCTTGACCATCTGGCAAACTGGGATTTTGCAGCAAGCAATCTATAGTTTTTGCATCAATGTCTACTGACCTCGCGTAACACCCAATAATTCAGGCATTAAAAAAGCCGGCTCTTCGCAGCCGGCTTTTTTCTCTTGTGGGAACAAGAATTTGTTATGCACGTTGTGTGCCGAGCGTTTTTTCAGCTTCAACAGCCAACTTCAGCTGATCTAATAAATTGGGCGGCATTATTACATCACGCGCCGCACCTGTTTCTCTTGCCGCTCGTTCATGCTGTTCTGGTGTAAAATTTTTCATATGATATTCCTATGCTACAGCACTGTTATCTTGTTCTTTTGCCTTCACCAAATATTCAGCATAGTTGAGCGCAATGCCGCGAATATGCGCGGGTTGCAGCAAAATGCCGCTATTATCACGTTTGCCATTAAAGAAGCTTTGCATGATAGGTAGAATCTTTTCTGAAATTTCCATGATGATTTGCCCACGGCTTTTGGTGACATGTTTGATGACCTGCACACCGCTCGCAGATTTCGGCAGCGATTCATTGATCTTCGCGCGGTCAATCCAGTGGTTGAGGTTGTCTTCGTTCATATCGTTACTCTTTCGTCCATTCCCGTTGCAGTTTTTTATTAACCATTTAGCTCTTATTAATAAAAATACCACAGTCTATTTAATAATAAGTAAATATTGAAATCAGGCGATTAAAGCGATAAAAATACTATATTTCAAATAGATGATTGGCTATATGCGCCTTATCGTTAGTTTTTTTAGTGACGATTTTCGCATAAAATCCAGAAATTGTGTCAATGCATCTACCTGATCATCATGTTTGCCGTGTGGAAATTGCAAAATCTCATCTTCAAACGCCGACAACCAACTTGCATGTTGCGGAAGAAATACACGCCCCGATTCAATCAACGCCGACACGGCGGCAAAGCGTGTAATTTTATTTGCACTACTCATCACCGCAACTAATGGCAATGATGTTTCGCGCTTTAAATCTTGCAAGAGCTGTTGCCCGCTGGCTTTATCTTCAATCAACACCACATGCGGCGAAAATTCCCCCGCCATACGCACGCATAGGCGCTTTAAATCAGGATATTCCAGCCGCACCACCCGCACATCAACCACATAATAATTATTCGCATATTCAAGGCAGGTGATGCACACGCTGGCATCATGCTGCGCCGAGGATTTTATTGCCGTATCCCAGCTTTGTATCACGCGCACATCGCCCGCAGGCAGCTCGCTGTAACGCACGAACCATGCGCGTTTTACCATACCGCCATCATCGGGCAAAGGCTGCTGTTGATATTGCGCGGAGAAGCCTTGCGAGCCCAAATC
>JAYTDB010000239.1:0-7698 GCA_043736135.1 Rickettsiales bacterium | reverse complement strand
GCTCGCTAATCATAAAGCCAGGGATGAGTACGCGAAATGGCGTATCCTCTGGGTCTTTGATTTCCAAACCCGGCGACATATCGACAAATAATTTCAAATCTTTCTCGCGCACATGCGTCAACATGAAGGCATGAAACGGTGCACCAATTTTTTCCAGCGCATCTTTCTCGTCAATTTTTTCTTCTAACAAGGGTACTACGCCTTCGTTATAGGATTTTTCGAATACAGGCGACATGATGAAAAATGTGAGGAAAAGCGCCAGCGATATCATCACCTGATTGGGTGGAGATTGTTGCAAACCCAGCGCCGTACGCAAAATAGAAAATACAATGATGATACGCATGAATGATGTCATCACCACCAATATAGACGGTGCCAAACTGATAACCGTCATCAGCACAATCAACTGAATCAAACGACCAGATGCCGTCCCGCTGGCGGTATTACCCAAATCAATATTCATGGATTGCGCAAACGCATCGAGCGGCAAAAATGCCAAAGCGGCCAATAATATCAAACTAATTTTGCGCATCAAAACTCTCAATCACCGTTTCTTTATCTGCTGATAACAACAGCAGATGCTCACGATTGTCACGCTTTATCAGCACCATTTTTCTGCGGCCATCAATCATACGCGATTCAATCACCTGCAAACGCCCTGCGGGCATCGCCTTAAAATTAAATTGCAATTTACGCTGCGAGACGAAACGCAATGCCAACGCCATCAGCCCAATCAGCGCCAATACAATCGCAAACGCACTGAGGATACGCAGCGGATCAACATTATCCATCGCTGTCACGCTTTCCAAAATTATCGCGGCTATCGGCAACCTTGTAAGCCACGTTCGCCGCCTTATGCACAGGTATCGCAGGGACATCGCCCATCGCTTGTTTTAGCCCAGTGCCCAGCATCGTCAAATTTTCTAAAATAGCCGTCAGGCGTGGCACCAAATTTTGCTGAATTTCGGGTGATTCAAGCACAACACGACCACATAATGTTTCAATTTTCTGCTCCAAGCCAACCAGCTCAAAATCCTCGGCAATACGCAGCTTCGCGCTACCATCAGTGATAATGTTTTCCGCTTCTGCAAATAATAATTCTAAATCGCTCATCACTTCCTCTTCGCTGCGTCGTTCGCACGATACACATAGGATAAAATTTCTGCAACCGCCGCATACGCCTCAAGTGGAATCGGCGTGTCTAAATCCAGCTTTTCTAACATCTGTGCCAAATCTTTGTCTTGGCGAATTTCAATATTATAGCGTTTGGCGAGCTCAATTATCGCCTCCGCCATATAGCCTTTACCCTTCGCCGCAATCACTGGCGCTGCTTGTTTTTCGCGCTCATATTTCAGCGCGATTGCCAATTTTTCTCTATCGATTGCCGAAGCCATCATCGTCTTTCACAGCACCAAGTTGAAAGTCCAGATCAGAAAAATCATCCTCGGTGCCAGTCGCCGCTGCGATGTTTTGTTCCATAATTTTTTCGTGTAATTCTTTGCGTAAAATTGTCGCTTCCTTGGGGAACACAAAACCGATTTTTACGGTTTTTCCGCGCACATCCATCACCGTCAATTCAATATTATTATTGATAATGATCGACTCACCGATTTTTCGCGTTAAATAAAGCATCTAAAAACACCTAAGCTGGCATGGATTTTGTATAGTGTTATTACAGCCCTGCACAAAATGCAAATTTTGTCTGGCGTTGAGACAAAAAATACTGTATTATAGGTAAATAATGCCTAGCTTTAATAAATAGTCAAATCAGGGATTTATTGAATGAATTTGCTTAACATCCCACTTTTTGAGGCCATGCAGCAGAAGATGCAATATCATTCTTCGCGCCAAGCCGTGCTGGCACAAAACGTCGCCAACGCCGACACCCCAGGGTATATGGCGAAGGATATGGATGCGCCGAATTTTGGTGCGATGCTCGGAACTGGCATGATAATGGCGACCACAAATGCAAAACACATGCAACCAGGGATGAATGGCAGCAGCGGTAGCGGTAGAATTGCTGACCGCAAAAACACCTACGAGCTAAATCCAATTGGCAATAGCGTTGTGCTTGAAGAAGAAGTAATGCGCGTGGCAGAAAATCAGGCTGAATATCAAAAAACAACGAGCATGTATAAAAAATCGCTGGAAATGTTCCGCATTGCCCTTGGCAAAGCAAGCGGCGGGTAAGGAATAAATTATGCAACTACAAGACTCACTTAAAATCGCCGCTTCAGGTATGCAAGCACAGAGCGAGAGACTGCGCGTAATTGCGGAAAATATCGCAAACGCCGACGCAACGGGACGGTCGCCTAACGAAGATCCTTATCGCCGGAAAATGGTGGTATTCCAAAATGTGCTCGATAAAGAAATGGGCATTGAAAAAGTACAAGTAACACGCCGCACACATGATAACTCAGACTTCATTATGAAATTTGAGCCGAGCCATCCCGCTGCAGATGCGCAGGGTTATGTGAAGTATCCTAACGTGAATACCATTGTTGAAGCGGTGGATATGAAGGAAGCGCGCCGAAGCTACGAAGCGAATCTAGGTGTTATTGAAGTATCAAAATCAATGATGACACGCACCCTTGATCTTTTACGATAAATTTACACTCCTCTGCTAGGAATAGATAATGGTCAACGCCCTCACAGCTGCTAATGCCTACCAAAACATGTTGAAGCTTCAACAGAGTTCTGCCGAAGGCTCGGAAGATTCTGGCAGCTCAGGCAAACCAGACTTTGCGCAGATGGTGAAAAACGGCTTGGAGGATGTGGTGAAAACACAGCACACCGCTGAGTCTGCGCAGATGAACGCCATCAGCGGAAAAGGCGATATTACGGATTTAGTGACGGCGATTTCAAACGCCGAGATGGCACTCAACACCATCGTGTCAGTACGCGATCGCGCGATTAGCGCCTATCAAGATATTATTCGGATGCCGATTTAGGCGCTATCTTACTACTTTTCTGGAGACAAAAGAGCGTTATCCAACTCAAATAATGCTGAGATCCTGCTCGATTCACGGGGTGAATCAGCCGGATGACATTAAGCAATTGCCTCAGGAATCATGAGTGCTTCACGCTTTTTCATACGCAGTGAATTTGCATATTTTGACACATCCATAATGCTGAGCACGTGCTTCACACCGTCGGATGCTTCAGATTCTGGCAATGCCATATCGCCAAGGATTTCACAGTTGATATCAAGCGAATGCATCGTTTTCTGCATCACCCGCGCTTGCGATTGCGAGGCCATATAGAAAACATATTCCACATCTTCTGCTACCGACAATTTAATCAAACCTGCCAGCAATTGCTGCATCACTTCGCCTGTTCTATCAGCTGTAACCACCACATCAGAAATTTCCGCGTAGTTTGTTTCTGCCAAATCAAGCTGCGGGAATAAAGTGCTCAAACGCAGCGCATCCGCTTCCATCGGCATCATCACAGGCACATCGCTGCTAGAAATCGTCAGGCGCGCACCGCCCATGCATAATAATCCGCTACGGGCAACAATCACATGGCTTTTATCAAATACATCCTGCTGTGGTGCGGTGAATCTACCTACGCCCCAAGGATTTTTTGCCGCATCTAGCAGACGCGCATATTGATAAAGCATCGCGGAATCTGTCGTGAATTCACAGATAATTTTTGATGAAAACGGCGCCGCGTGCGTATATTTACGCAGCAATGCAATCTCGTTATTTGAATAATCCACGCTAGCAAGCGCAGCTTCTTTTATTTCATAAGACATCATATCATTTCCCTGCATTGTCATGCTGCATGCTATAGTTAATTAATAGTAAATAATCAAGCTTTATTTTTAATTATATAAACACTTTATTAACCATAGGGGCAGCAGTAAATTCCCTATAGACCCCACAATAACGATATTTAGTTAAATCTTCGTCAATAAAACCCTATTTCTAGAAAATAAATTTGATATGGCGGAAAATAATGCCTATCCCGCCACAGCCAGCTTTGCTGCTTAATTAACCACCCATTTTATTATTCATCGGAATAATCAGAATAAAATCAGCAGAGAAAGAAGCTGTAGGCTAAACTATATTTAATATGACTTTCATGTGTGACTAGATTAGTTCTACGGCTATCACATCAACCCTAACTAAAAGAACTCAAAAAATGTGCGGAATTATCGGAATCATTGGCAAGCAAAATGCCATCCCTCGCCTCGTTGAAGGCCTCAAGCAATTAGAATATCGCGGCTATGACTCCGCTGGCGTTGCCACGATTGTAAGCAGCCAAATCATGCGTCGTCGCGCTGAGGGCAAGCTGGTCAACTTAGAAGCCGCACTCAAACAAGAGCCGCTTTCTGGTAATACTGGCATCGGCCATACGCGCTGGGCAACGCACGGCGCTGCGGTTACCAGCAATGCACATCCGCACGCAACCGATAAAGTCGCGGTGGTGCATAACGGTATCATTGAAAATTTCCGCGCATTACGCGCAGAACTCATCACGCTCGGCTATAGTTTTTCGAGTCAGACAGATACCGAAGTAGTGCCTGTGCTCGCTACTTATTATTTATCGCAAGGTAAATCCCCGAAAGAAGCGGTTGCGGCAACACTCGCGCGGCTTGAGGGTGCGTATGCGCTTGCATTTATTTTTGCTGAAAACCCTGATGTACTCTACGCCAGCCGCAATGGCCCGCCACTGGCACTCGGATACGGCAAAGGCGAAATGTATATCGGCTCTGACGCGATTGCGCTTGCACATCTCACCAATCAAGTCTGTTATTTAGAAGATGGCGATTGGGCTGAACTAACTAAAACCAGCGCGGTGATTTTCAACGCGAAAAATGAAGAAGTAAAACGCGCTATCAGCACCTCGAATATCTCTAGCGGCTCCATTGATCGCGGACATTACGCGCATTATATGCAAAAAGAAATTTATGAGCAGCCAGCGGTAGTCAGCGAAACCTTGAAAATGCACTGCGACCCGCTAGCACTCACTATTAGCCTGCCAAAAATGCCATTTGATTTAGCGAAGGTAAAACGTATCCAGCTTATCGCTTGCGGCACATCATACTATGCGGCGAATGTGGCGAAATATTGGTTTGAATCCGTTGCACGTATTCCGACGGATGTCGATATTGCTTCGGAATATCGCTATCGCTCACCGTTGCTGGATAAAGATACGCTGACGATTGTTATTTCGCAATCTGGCGAAACCGCTGACACGCTTGCCGTGCTCCGTTTTGCAAAACCCATCTGCCCTGTGCTTGCCATTGTGAACGTGCAGGAATCCACCATCGCTCGTGAAGCCAGCGCCGCATTATACACCTATGCGGGCCCTGAAATTGGTGTTGCATCCACCAAAGCATTCACCACGCAGCTTGCCACCCTCGCTTTGTTCAGCCTCGCACTCGCGGGAGCCCACAACACGCTTGCTGAATCCGCACGCAAAGAGTTGCTTCAGCATTTGCTCGAAGTGCCCGCGCTCATGACGCAAATTCTACATCTCGATAGCCGCCTGCTTGCGCTTGCAAAAACGGTGATGAATGCGCGTGATATGCTCTATATCGGGCGCGGAACCAGCTACGCGATTGCTATGGAGGGCGCACTCAAGATGAAAGAAATTTCGTACATCCACGCCGAAGCCTACGCCGCAGGTGAGCTGAAACACGGGCCGATTGCGCTGATTGATGAGCAAGTTCCTGTCGTCGTTCTCGCACCGCATGATGCCTTGTTTGAAAAAACTGCATCCAATTTGCAAGAAGCTGCCGCTCGTGGTGGAAAAATTATCGTGATGTCGGATTTGAACGGTTGCGAACAGATGAAAGAAATCGCCACATCATCCATCGCCCTACCCGCTTGCGATGCGTTTATTTCCCCGCTGCTTTATTCGCTACCGGTGCAGATGCTCGCTTATCACACGGCTGTACTGAAAGGCACGGATGTGGATCAACCACGCAATTTAGCGAAGAGCGTTACCGTTGAATAGGGCGCGGAATAACCACAGGGTCTTTTTCCAGCCGCACAGGCTGGATGTTGGTTATCGTGCCATCTTTATTCAGTGTGGCTTCTAATACACCGAGGTCGTCATCTTTTTTGACATTCGCCGCAGTAAATGCGCCCGTATTGTGGACATTTATTCCGTCCACCTCATGATGAACAAATTTAATATGGGTATGGCCAAAAAACACGTGCTTAATCTCATCCATATTCAATTTTCTCAGCACCCGATTGCACATCACCTGAAACTTGTCAGTACCGCTCCACTCCTTCAACTGCTCAATCACAAGGCGTGATGTTTTGTCATTGCTATGCAACCATTTAAGCACGGCAAAAACAGGTGGGTATAAACCACTTTCAACCCTTGCCCGAAGCTGCGTCACGTCTTTTGCTTCACGCTCCAATGCGACTGCAGCCGCAACCGCATCAGTAAATTCACCCGATTTTTTCTGATGTTTTGCGACTTGTTGTGCATCTTTCAAATGCCGTAGCGGATATTCCGCGTCCGTTTGTTTAGCCATCTGCAAATGCGAGTGGGTGAAAAGCGCATCACCAATCTGAATCGCCTCAGGGCTCCACTGAAAGTTCGTATGGTCTTTTTGCAGCTCGTCCATTTCATTGCGAAAACGCTGCACATTCTCATGATTACCGAGCACCTTGTGGAAAGTAATTTCGGGATGCGCTTCTAAGAATTTTTCGATGAATTTTTTTTCGGCATGAATGACACCGCGAATTTTTGGCGATGGCGTTTTGCTATGTTGAATAATTTTGCGTTCCCAATGACTTTTACCCTTACCTGCAGTGATATCAATCAGCTGGCCATAATCACGCACAAAATCCTTATCCACATATTCCAGCTCAGCATTATCGCCGATATCCACAATGTGATCATATTGCGCCATTTTCTCGACAAGATTTTTCTGATATTTCCAAAATACCGAATAGGTGGCACCACGGTGCTCATCCGACAATATCAGAATTTTTTGTGGGAACGTTGGTTCCATCACCGCCTGCCGTGCTATTAATAAAAATTAATAGATGGATACAGGAGGATAAGTGTGGTGGCAAGCCCTAATGGTACGCTCAGTTTAAATGGTTTGCGGCGAATCAGCGCCCAAACATAAAACACCACTGAAAACGCTGCTAATACAACCAGATACTTGGAAAATAGCACGGCGCCCACACATAATGCCCCAGCCACAAATAACCACGCTTGCGGCGGCATCGTATATATATGCCCGACCTTTTTCACCTGCTTGCGCCAGATGATGACGGCGATGATAAGCGCATATAAAGTTGCATAAAATAGATTAAAAATGCCGCCATCGAGCATCGCACGATTAATTGCACCCGCCACCGCAATGCAGAGCAAAATTTTGCCCATAATCATATTTTCATTGGCTTCGATGGCAGCGAGCGTAATGAAGAATACGCCGATGAAGCTAATCAAAACAAACGATTCACTATAGCCATATTTAAAAAACTCCAGCACGAATAATAGCCCAACCAAAAACTCCGTCCATGTGTGCGAAACAGGAAACGGCGTTTTGCAATAACGGCATTTATGACGCAACAGCACCGCAGAAAATACGGGGAACAAGTCCGCATTTTTAAGCAGCGTCCCGCACGTACCACAGTAAGGTGGCTTATCGAGCATCAAACGCCCACGCGGCAAACGATGTACCAAACTGCAAGCGTAATTACCAATAGAGATACCGCA
>JAYTDB010000238.1:0-6041 GCA_043736135.1 Rickettsiales bacterium | reverse complement strand
GCGAAGGCGCAGCGCAAGCTTGCCGGTGGAGGTCGTTTTACCCGAACCTTGCAATCCCACCATCATCACTACTACAGGCGGTTCTGCCGCCATATTAAGGGCTTGATGCTCGCTGCCGAGCAGCTCTTTTAGATGGTCGCTCACCAGCTTAATCACCATCTGCGCGGGGTTCACGCTTTGAATCACTTCCACACCAACGGCTTTGGCTTTGAGTGAGGTGATAAAATCTTTCACGACGGGCAGGGCGACATCGGCTTCGAGCAGCGCCATACGCACTTCGCGCATTACCGCATCAATATCAGCTTCGGTGAGCACCGCGCGTTTGCGCATGTTGTTAAAAATGCCGGTGAGTTTAGAGGAGAGGGATTGGAACATGGTGATAATTATGCGTTGTTGGGGTGAGTAAAAATTATCCGCGTGCTTTTATTGCCGATGTGGCTGTTTCATAAATGGTTGCACAATCATCATTCAATCTATCAATATAAATTTTATTGTCATGAAGGTGAGGGCCGAGTTGCTTTACGATGCTTTCTGCGGCGCGGTAGCCAAGATTTTGTGCGGCAGTGTATAGTAATCGCTGGTCATTCGACAATACAGTACCTTTTGTTGCCATGCGAATATTGGTTTTCATCAACATCTGCCCATTGTTTCTGTGGGAATTATGATAGCCCGCTGCATCATTTGCCGAAACACCTTTGGTGGCAGACTCTGCTAATGTTACGAAAATATGCGCCACTTTGCTTGCTGGCGTTATACCCACACTTTCCAGCGATTCTTTTAATGCCTCTTCCATGGCGAGTGTATAGTATTTGTGCAGGCTTATTTCCATTTTTCTGCCCACCTTATCGATGCTGGCAGGGGCCGAATTATTTTTGCGGTTGGCAGCGATTAATTCAGCGGCCTCTTTTAGCGGTGCTGCTAATTTTACTTGATCTGCAAATGCAGATGATGGGGATGCTTCAGTCATAGTGTATTCTTTCTTTTTTTATATATATTATTACTTAGGCCAATTTAAGTGACTCAACCACATTGCCGCCGATGATATGCTGCTGGATGATGGTGTCAATGTCCGCTTTGGTTTTTGGCGCATACCAGATGCCTTCGGGGTAAATGACGATGCAGGGTCCCAGCTCGCATCTATCCAAGCAGCCCGCCTGATTGACGCGGGCTTTTTGTATTTTCAGGTCTTTCATACGCTGCTTCATATAATCACGCAAATCCTCCGCGCCCTTTTCAGCGCAACAGCCGCGCGTGTGCCCCGCTTCGCGTTTATTGGTGCAGCAGAATATATGGTGGTCGAAGAACATGGTTGCCTTTCTTTCGTCATACCGTGCTTGACACGGTATCCACGCTTAAGAGTTTATCTGGATTCCGACTTTCGTCGCAATGACAATTATAAATTATAAAAATAGGTGTAAAGCGCGCTATGCGTGAAATTCAGCAGCAAGATGAGCACGATGGGCGATAAATCGATGCCGCCCAGATCGGGCATATATTTGCGGATGGGCTTAATGGCCGGCAAGACGAGGCGGTCAAGTGTGTACATCACGCGCTGAACGAAGGGCTGGTAGCCATTGATAATCTTAAACGAGATAAGCGTACCCAGCACCGCCCACGCAATTACGCAGAGTAAATAAATATGAACGACGGCAGCAACGAGGTCAACAAAGGGATTCAGCATGTTTTTGTCCATTTCTATGTAAATATTTTATGACAATTAGTCGCTTTATAGGAAACTTTCAACCGATACGACGTATTTTTTAATCTAAATTTAATAATAAACGGTTATGTATGGGGCAAGTTTGCACATGCATTCATTCGATTTTATTTATTTGTGGACAATATTTGTGGTTCGATTGCTTAAAAACACAGCCATTCTTTTTTCCGTTTTTGCGGTTTCATCAGCCTTTGCACAGGTGCATGCGGCGGGCACGGAATCGTTGATTAAAGCGGTGATGTTGCGTAAATTCGTGGAATTTGTGGAATGGCCAGAAGCCAATGCGCCGAGAAAATTGCTGCGCGCGAATGTGTGCGTCTATGGCGATTCTGATATCATGGATACGGCAGTGGTGTTTTCAAAAACATCCGAAAAATCGACATTGAAATATGGGATGGAACATATTGATACCTTGAATTTCCCCGCATCTAAATGTCAGATTGTTTTTATTGGCAATGTGTCTGAATCGGCGATGGGCGATGCCATTGAAAAATTAAAAACCCGATCGGTTCTCACTATTAGTGACAGTAGCGAGTTTGTAGAAAAGGGCGGCATGGTAGGATTCGTCGTCGTTGACGGACGATTACGCTATAATATCAATAATAGTGCCTTTAATGAGGCGGGGTTAAAGGTAGATGCTCAGCTGCTGGAAATTGCCAACAAAGTTGTGAATTGACATGAAGCTCCTTCGCAACACCTCAATCAGACAACGGCTTACCCTTATTATTATGGGGATTAGTTGTTTGACGGTGGTGATGACGACGGTGGCGATTACGGTGATTGGGGTATATAGTCTGCGGGTTAGCATCATTAGTGAGATGGATATATCGGCTACCATCGTTGGTGATCGCAACCGTGCAGCGCTAAAATTCGGTGAGGATTTCAAACAACAAGCCAAAAATAATTTGAGCGTTCTGGGGGTGAAGCCACCGATTGTGCAGGCGTGTTTGTACGATGCTGATGGCAATGAATTTACCAGCTACACGAATACAGCCTATATTAATGAGGTGCATTGCCCTGCTGGATTTAAGCCGCAAACGCAAATTAAAAATGACAGCATTCGCTTGATGAAAGCGATAGAGGGCGATTTTGGCGTGATTGGTTACATTTATTTGGAATCTACTTTGGAGCAAATTGACGGGTATATTGAAAAGCAAACTACCATCGCGCTTACCGTCGCACTTTTTGCATTTTTAGTGTCGTATTTTCTGGCGATTAATTTGCAGAAAAATATATCGACGCCGATTTTGCGTTTGTCATCGGTTGCGCGCGAAATTTCTCGCAATAAAGATTATTCGGTGCGTGCTGAATATATGGGTAACCCTGAGGTTGAGGGCAATAATGAGCTAGTTGTGCTCACCCATTCATTCAACAACATGTTAATCGAGATTGGCGCACGCGATCAGCAATTGAAAGCGCAAAATACCGAACTCGAACGCGCAAAAGACGTGGCGGAAGGTGCCAACCGCGCGAAGTCGCAATTCCTTGCAAATATCTCGCATGAATTACGCACGCCGCTCAATGCAATTATCGGCTTCTCATCGATTTTAATGAACCAGCTGTTTGGATCGCTGGGCGATGCGAAATACATGGAGTATGCGAAAGACATCAATGAATCGGGTGCGCATTTGCTCGACATTATCAACGATATTTTAGATTTATCAAAAGCAGAAGCAGGCAAATTGACGCTCGCATTTGAAGAAATTCATTTGGCAAAAGCGATTCAAAAATGTGTAACAATTATTGCTGAGCGTGCTGAAAATGGAAAAGTAGCCGTGAGCATGAATGTGCCAAAACATTTGCCGCCACTGGTTGCGGATCGTTTGCGCTTCATTCAAATTTTGCTAAACATTATTTCCAATAGCGTGAAATTCACCCATGCGGGCGGCAGCGTTGATATCAATGTTGAAACCAAAGAAGCAAATGATGTGATTACGCATTATGTGATCGTGGTGAAGGACACCGGCATCGGTATGTCGAAAGACGATGTGGATAAAGCGTTCCAAAGCTTCGGGCAGGTGGATAGCGGGCTTAACCGAAAATATGAGGGCACGGGCCTCGGGCTTCCACTCACTAAAAAACTGATGGAATTGCATCATGGCGACATTCGTATTGAAAGCGTTCTGGATGGCGGAACGACGGTTTATTTGACGTTTCCTGCGGTAAATATCGACGATATGGTGGTCGCGAATGATTAAAGCTGCGCCTATCAATTGATTTTTAATAACTAACCACTATGATGTGGATGTAATAACACTTTTGAGGTCGCCTGTGAAAACGCTTTATACCGAATCCATTTTGATGATTGAACGCCTGCATCGCCGTTTTCTTGATGTGGTGCATACGGAGCTGGAGCGTCTGAAAATTGTGGATGTGAACAACGTGCAGGCGTTGATTTTGTATAATATCAATACGGAAGAGCTAACTATTGGCGAGCTTACCAATCGCGGCTATTATCTGGGTTCTAACGTATCGTATAACGTTAAAAAACTAGTTGAAAACGGCTACCTTGAGCAAGAAAAAGCACCGCATGACAAGCGCTCGGTGCGTATTAAATTGTCGGCAAAAGGTTTAACACTCTGCAAAGTGATTGATGATCTGTATCAACGCAATGTTGATGCTTTGTCTAAGGATTTGACAACGGTTGATTTGACGGCGTTAAACAAGACCTTATCGACATTAGAGCGCTTCTGGACCGATTTTATCAATAACAGCCATAAATATGGCGGTAACAAGTAGCTGTCATCCTGTGGGACGCGTGAGCGTCAGCACAGGATCTCGGTATTATAAGGCTGAGATCCTGTGCAACCGCACCCTCCTACGCCAAGGCTTCGGAGGACAAGAGCGTTTCGCAGGATGACGAAAGAGGCAATAAAATACAAAAAACGCTTGACTCGCCTGCCATTATTGAATAAAAAACCCCTCCGAACAAAAAACTTATAGGATTAGTTATGGCTAGACGTTGCGATATTACCGGTGTTGGCGCTTTATCAGGAAATCTGGTGTCGCACTCCAACCACAAGACTCCCACCAGCTTCCGCCCGAACCTGCAGAACGTATCATTGATGTCTGAAGTGCTCGGTTCGCGTATTTCGCTGAAAGTGACTGCGGCTACTTTGCGCAGCATTGAGCATAACGGTGGTCTGGATCAATATTTAATCAATCATTCTTCGCGCAAGCTCACTGAGCTGGGCGGCAAGCTGAAACGCCAAATTGAGCGTAAGCTGGCTAAACAAGAAGTAGCAAAACAAGCGGCATAATTCGCGCTTTGACCCTCTACGGCACCACGTAAAACCTCGTCAATATAGCATTGGCGGGGTTTTTTGTTGTTTGATTTAAGTTTTTTCCTTTCTTTTTCAAGCGACCACAATAAAATAATTTACATTTATTAACTATTGTGGTATTTTCATGGCTGCATCATTCCATAAAGGGGACTTATGACTTCAACCGCAGCCAAACCAAAAGTAATAAATACCAAATTTCGTTTGACCTATCCGTATCAAGGTCCACTGGATAAGGGGATTAAAGATTATGAGCTAAACCCTAATGCATTGCAGGTGATTATTCAGGCAGCGGCAGATCCATCGCCAGCAGCCATGCAAGACCATCAGATTGACTTTAATCGTGCGCTCACAGGTGTAAGGCAGCGATATGTAATGCAAACGACTAACGCTTTGCTAAAGGATGCATTGACAACATATAAAGATAAGTCGAGCGAGCTTCGGGAGAGCTGCGATGCCATCGCTGAAGATTTAGGGCTTGGAGTTAAAGAAAATGGTAGCGGTCTTGCGTCTAATGTGCCGACAGGACATCATCTTGCCATGCTTAAATTTGAGACGCCCTCTGATCCTCGGGTGACGGAGAATATGCAAAAGTTTGTTGATGCTATTAGAGCGCAAAAGCAACAGAGAAATGGTGAAATAAACAGATAATGAAAAAATCAACTCGTAATAATCCACCTACAGTTCAGGCTGCATATCCCTATAGCTGCACGCCAAAAGGGGCGACAGATGAGGTGAGGATTATATTAAACCAGCCAAAAATTGTTGCTCTTTTGTCCTATTGCAAACCTGCAAAAGGTTCAGATATGGAATCCAAACGTTTGGGGTTTTGCCAACATTTTGCTGCTCATGAGGTTCGCGATCTGCATGCGGTAAAAAGTACAATGGGGCAGTTGCTTGATAAGCTTGCGGCTGATTATAAGGCCGAAAAACCAGCATTGATGGAAATTATGGATGCGTATAAATCATCGCTAGAAGAGAATTCACTTAAGCGTGTCCGTCTAGAGGAAGAATTGAGTGCGTTTAGGGACGATGATGTTCCG
>JAYTDB010000237.1:0-1567 GCA_043736135.1 Rickettsiales bacterium | reverse complement strand
TAAATGCCCGCTAATTTCGTGGAAACGGTTGGATCCTTTACCATATTTTGTCCAATAGACGATGGGAATGGTCACAATAAAAGTACCCAACCCTGCGATACCACCATAGGTAACCCAATTGAATATTTTCTCACCCGTTGAGAGGCGCTCTTTTTCATTTGCTGTATTGGTAGATTTATCCATGTGCCACTCCTACAGCTGCATAGGTGCAACAGCCTCTGACTGTTGCCTTGCAATGGTGGCGGTATAGCTATCATCTTTTTCTTTAATGCGTGACGGAGAGGCTTCTTTGCCGCGCAGCACAGCGGCAGCATGTTTACCTTCTTGCTGTTCTTTATATACCCCCGTCGGATTCAATACGGCTTCAAGATCAGGTGAGTTGGTAAGCCTTATTGGCGCAGGTGAATCTTCACCAATTTCATTTGGCATTTTTTTCACTTTAGTGCCATTGGTCGCGTGCATTACTTTGGAAGTGATAATAGTAAAAATCCAATCCAGAGAGGTGTAACCAACCAGCCGATTAAATAAGCCGTTTGTATCATTCGCAATCGCCGCCGTTTTTGGCCCAGCTTTTTTCATCGCCCAGCCAACGCCATCTTTTGTCAAGCCCGTGAATACTGCGGTGCCTGGCTTATGGGTGTGCAAATCACCGTGCTCATCCACGATGGGGGATGCGTATTTTTGTGCTAATACTTTGTCAACAGCAAGCCCTGTTACAGTGGTAGCTCCCCACGCTAATGCGCGGCGCCCAATCATGCGTTTCCATGTTTGTTTATCTTGCTCGTCTTTGATGTAAATTTCATCAGCCGTTTCTTTATGGCCATCGGGCGCTGTTTGATCCACACCTAACTTATCATTAAGCCAATGCACCACCTTACGTTTATTATCTTCCAGCAACTTGGTTGGGACGAGTAAAATATTACCACCGCTATTGATGGTGAATGTACCCAACCCCATGTTGCTTACCCAACGGGCACCCTTCTTGCTCATGAAGGGCAGCTTGGTTAATGCCTCTGTGCCAACATTCTCGCCTTTTTTGAAGAATGAGTTGCCCTTGCCGTGCATGAATACATCCATGACGGTAATCGAAATCGCCAAATTCGCCCAGTAATTCAGCCCTGAATAGGTAAACCAATTAAAGAGTTTCTCGCCTTTGCTCGCAGGCGGTTGAAAATCTGGCGCTTGTTTGTCATCTTGTGCGGGTGTTTTGGCTACGTCCATATCCTGACTCATAAGGATACCTGCGCAGTCTGATTCGCTTGTGCATTGGCAATGGCATCTCGGAAGCTATCGTTTTTTTCAAACACAGGTTTTGCGCGCGGCTCTACGCGCTCAGCAAAAGAACGGGAAGGCGGCAACGTCTCCGATTGCATCACGAATGGTTGTGCTGCTGGTTCTTCGCAATCTTCCTTGTATGTTTTATCGTGTTTTTTGGCGACAGTACGGCTTGCCGCATAGGTAACCGCAGCAGTGATAGCGGTAAAAATAGCGTCAAACGCAAGAAGCTTGGCGAATTTCCCCGTTTTTTCGATGTTCACATTTGGCGCAACAGACACTATGGCATTCG
>JAYTDB010000236.1:0-2119 GCA_043736135.1 Rickettsiales bacterium | reverse complement strand
AAGTGCCCGTCGCCGCGCACCAGAATCTGGGTGTGCGGGAAGTGCTCGCGGATTGGCGAGTGGCAAAGGAACGCGCGATTTAAGCCCACAAACGGGGCTAACAACACAGGGGTTTATTGCTGAGGTGGCGAGTCGCATTAAAACAAAAATGGGTGCTTGACACGGTTAATAAAAATTAGTACATTTTTTCTTGGTAAAAATGATTAGGAGATTATGATGGAAATACAACAAATTCTCGCTAACCACCCTAAGATTGAAGCCCTAATTGATAGGCTAAACACAGAAGAAAATGGCATTGAGAGCGCTGAGCGCCTTTCTGCTGCCGTACAAAAAATTGCAAATAAAAAACCGAACCATATGGGCCTAGCGCTATTGGAAAGACAGGGGTTTTCTAATGCAATCCTTAAAAATTCCGATAATCCAGGCTATATGGACGCCGTCCTACAGATCATCGAAGATGAAAATCGCGCCATGTCAGTTACGACATTAATCCCCTATATTGTAAGGCACTCAGATGCCAACGAACTAATAAAATTAGCGAAAATGCAGCTTACTGAACTTGATGTTCGAGCAGCAAAGTTTGTATCCACAGAAGGCAATGAACATTCGGGTGAAGACCTTGGCCTAGAGCAGTTCCATCCACGCCCCTCCTCAGCTACTGCCTACGCAGCACCCGTAGTCGCATTGCCCGCTGTAAAAGCAGGCGCAACCTTGAGAGTAAGTTAAACGGCACGGAAATTGCAAACTCATAGCTGTTAGTTAAAAACAGCGTGAGGTTTTATGAGCAATATCAACACATCCATCTATTCTGGCGGCTATTATGCGCTGAATGGAAGCAATGCAGCCCCTGCAAACAGTAAGTCGGCAAGCACTGGTATTACCACGGCAACTGATAATAGCAGTAAAGGCCTGAGTGCCTATTTGCTGGATTTAAGCCCTGATGCACAAAAATACCTGCAAACGCAGCAAACGGCTGCGAATGCGGGCTTTAATCTGACCGCAGAACAAACCAAAACCATTTCGGATATTTTGCAAAAATATAAAGATGAGCCGCAAACCCAAGAAACTTTCAACAAGATTCAGGATGATTTGAACGCGGCGGGGCTATCGCCTGAGCGTTTGTCTTTGCTTGAAAAAACCAAGTCTTTTGATGCGACTAGTGTTTTGATTAAAGCCTTGAACGGTGATTTTAGCGATAGCATTCAAGCGACTGAAGAATCCACCAAAACAAAATCGTCCAACTTCATTGATGGCATTATTAAGCAGTGGCAAACTATTGCCGCGAAAAAAGATGATGTGATTGCGGCTATTAGTGGCGCGTAAGTTATTTTCGCATCAGCCTGTAGGTGAGCGAATCATGCAGCGCATCAAACGCCGCATCAGTCAAATTGGCTGATACACCCAGCGTATTCCACACATGGCCTTTCGCATCGCGTGATTCAATCATCACGCGGGTGGTCGCTTTGGTGCCTTCATTGGAATTGATAATCCGCACTTTAAAGTCGGTCAGCAAAATATCTTTGACGATAGGAAAATGCTTGGCAAGTGCTTTGCGAAGCGCCGCATCCAGCGCGTTTACGGGGCCATTTCCCTCAGCGGCGGTGAGGACTTCTTCACCGGCAATGACCACTTTTATTGTTGCTTCTGAAACATTCATTAGCTTGCCTTTGGCGTTAAAGCGGCGTTCGCCAATGACGCGGAAGCCTTCGACGGTGAAATATTCAGGTACATTGCCAAGCAACCTGCGTGCGAGCAGCTCGAAGCTTGCTTCTGCGCCTTCATAGGCATAGCCCATTTTCTCGCGCGATTTTACTTCCGACACGAGCTGAGTCACGCGCTCATCATCGGCTTTGATGTTGATGCCAAATTGTTTGAGGCGATCGAGTATGTTTGATTTTCCCGCCTTGTCGGACACCAGCACGGTGCGCGTATTGCCCACCGATTCAGGCGCAATATGCTCATAGCTGGTCGAATCTTTTGCCATCGCCGAGACGTGCAGCCCGCCTTTATGCGCGAACGCAGCGGAGCCGACAAAGGCGGCATGTTGGTTGGGCACACGACCTAAACGCTCATCTAAAAAGCGTGATAGGGCGGTGAGTTGTTTTAATTTTTCTTTAGA
>JAYTDB010000235.1:0-4412 GCA_043736135.1 Rickettsiales bacterium | reverse complement strand
TGGCGCGCTGTATCATCTTGGTGAAGCACTGGCATTTTGGAATCAACTATATTATGCAGAGTTAATAAATGGGGACTTTGGCTCTGCAAACATCGTAGGTGCTTCAAATTTTAGGATTTTAACTATTCAGGGTGATGATCCTAATATGAGTCGATACCTGCCACGAGCAAAAATAAAGGGAATTATTTATTGGAACGCAGTTGCATCTGATAGAAATATAAATTACTTTTTATTAGGCGGCATTAGTATAATCCGAAATGTTGGTGCCTCATTAATATTTGAACTTAAAAGCCGTTCGCTAACACCTATGGAGGCTTTCCAAATAGATTCAAAGCTGGATGACGGTTTCCCACGCACTGGCAAGATCCTTGCTAAAAATGCGGGCAATGTAACTATAGCCTATGATTCTTACACGACATCAGCGGCTTGGTCAACAGCCACGCCAGCAAGTGCTGCAGCAGGTGATTGCATCACTGGTGGTAGCAGTGCAGCGGATACTGCAAATATTTATGCGACTACTGCTGATGCTTCTGTTAATGTCAATGCCTGCTTATTACGATTAGATTTCTAGTTGATGCCACA
Organism: Rickettsiales bacterium; assembly: GCA_043736135.1. Taxonomy (GTDB): domain Bacteria; phylum Pseudomonadota; class Alphaproteobacteria; order Rickettsiales; family SXRF01; genus JAYTDB01. The sequence goes on along the minus strand of JAYTDB010000235.1, from coordinate 3,830 downwards.
AACGCTCAGTGCGGCTTGCACTTCGCTGGTGTGCAGTATAGAGCCGATTAGGGCAAGGCAAACTGCGAACACCAGAGTCATATTCGCACGGGCAGGTGTTCCATAAGCAAACTCAACAACTGCGCCTGCGCTGTTACGCAGCGAGCTGTAAGCGTGGAATAAAGATGAATCAATAGCGATTGCCTTAGCGTTCATACAAACCTCCATGTTTAGGTCAGTGTAGCATAAAATAGTCCCCCGTCATACTGCTTTTTGCTTTAGCTTCAGCGCAGTATCCAGCTTAATAATGCCGAGATCCTGCTCGATTCGAGCAAGCAAATCAGCAGGATGACGAGTGCAAGCACAAAAAGAAAACGCGCCGGTGTTACCCGAACGCGTCTTCTTTGATTTCGATGAGATCCTGTGCTGGCACTTCGTGCCCCACAGGATGACACACTAGTCGTTCTTATCGGTGTTTTTACGAGCGAGCTTGCGCGCGCGACGTTGGCTTTCTGCCTGCTCGCGAACGCGAGCTTCAGATGGTTTTTCGTAGTGACGGCGCATCTTCATCTCACGAAAAAGACCCTCGCGTTGCATTTTCTTTTTCAACGCGCGGAGTGCCTGATCAACATTGTTATCACGAACTACAACTTCAACCAAACTAACATACCCCCTTTCAGGAGTCAAAAATGTTGCCCCAGAATCAGGGGCGAGCTATCAATTTAGCTGTTTTATTGTATGCTGTCAAAGGATTAAATCTTTGTTTTTCTAGATTCCGTGTCAGGCACGGAATGACGAGATTCTACCCATGCTTGATTTTCATGGCTAAAATGAACAGCGACATGACGAGCGTTAGCCCGTTTGCGATGATAAGCGACGGACTTTCCAGCAAAATGCCATAAAGCAACCAGCAGGCGATACCCGCAGCGATCATACCATACATGCCCAGCGACAAGCTCTTAGTGTCTTTATCGCGCAGCACTTTTATAAGTTGGGGAATATAGGCGGCGGTAGTAAGGAAGGCAGCAATCATGCCGATAATTTCAGGGTTCACGACGTTTCTTTCGATTTTTAATATTGTGCCCCATCATTAGCAAGGCTGGGGTAAAGAACAAGGTGAGAATAGTGGCAAAGGTAAGCCCGCCTGCAATCGCGGTGGAAAGCTGATTCCACCACTGGCTAGATGGCGCGCCAAAGGTCACTTCGCGGGTCATAAAATTGATGTTCATGCCGAAAGTGAGTGGCAATAAGCCAACCACCGTCATACCCGCCGTAAGCAAAATAGGCCGCAAACGCTGCGCGCCCGTGCGGAGTAAGGCTTCTTTTAATTCGGTGCCATGGCCAAGTAATTCTTTCAGCGTGTCGATAAAGATAATATTATTATTCACCACAATACCCGCTAGCGAAATAATACCGACGCCGCACATTACGATGCCGAATGGCTGCCACGTCACCAATAATCCGAGTAACACACCGCCTGTAGAAAACACCACAGCGCTCATAATTACGATAGCTTCATAGAAGCTATTAAACTGCGTAATCATCGCAAGGAACATGAGGAAAATTGCAATCAAGAAGGCGTTGGCAAGAAACGAAGCGTTCTTTTGTTGTTCTTCATCTTCGCCACGGAAATGCGGAATGACTTCAGGATTTATGCCATTTTTTTCATACCACGCACGCAGCGCTTTCACCTTCGCATCCACGTTCACCCCTGGTTCCACATCCGCCTTCACTGTCACTACACGCGCGCTTTCGACACGGCGAATCGTGCCGACTTTTTGACGCGTTTCGGTGGTCACAAACTGGGTGATGGGTATCATCCCTTTAGCGGTTGGCACACGGAGCCGTTCCAGCTGCGTTAAGTTGCGGTATTCCTCAGGATAACGCACCATGATATCAATCTCATCATCGGCGTCATCAGGGCGATATTCCCCCACCTTAATGCCACGCGTAACCAACTGCACGATATTCCCCGCCAGCATCACGTTTGCCTGATATAGCCCCGCTTTTTCGCGGTCTACTTTTAGTTCCCACTCGATCGCAGAAACGGGAAGATCATCTTCAATATTCATGAAGCCGCCCACCTCTTGAAGCGCTTGTTTGAAGCGCTTTGCTTCGGGCGCAATTAATTCTGGGTTCCGCGCGCCGAACTCCACTTGAATCGGTTTGCCTGTTGGCGGGCCGCCCTCTTGCTTGCCTGTCTCTATGATAATACCCGCGATGTCGGCTGTACGTTTTTTAATGTCGGCGAGGATTGCATCTGCCTTGCGGCGATCGCGCCAATTGACAAATTCCAACTGCACCAAACCAATCAAATCTTCGGGTGCATCCTGCAAGGTTGGTTGCCCTGCCTGCGCATAGAAAATGCGAATTTCTTTCATGTCGAGAATTTTGGCTTCTACCTGTTTTACCAGCGTATCTTTTTCATAAACCGATAAATTCCCCTGCGCCCGAATCAGCACGTTTGCATTCGTTGGTTCAATTTTAGGGAAAAATTCAAAGCCAGGGCCAATCGCGCCAAACACAATATATAAGCCAATCAACAAGCCAAACATCGCCACCACAAAACGAGCAGGGTATGCAACTACCTTCTGCAACATCACCACATAGATACGGGTGAAGGGGCGCAGGTAGCGGAAGTCACCATTATTCGCCGCGTTAATCGCTTTTTGTGAGGCTTCATCCACATGTGCAGGCCCGCCCCACCATGAACCCAATGTAGGAATAAATATCATCGCCATCAGCAATGAACCGACCAGCGTAATCAGCAGGGTAATCGGCAGATAGACCATGAATTCACCAATCAACCCCGGCCAAAATAGCAGCGGCAGATAGACCACTTTGGTGGTCAGCGTGCCTGCAATAACCGGCCAAAACATGCGCTTTGCCGCAAACGGATAGGCTTCTTTTTTCTTCATGCCACCAATCATCAGACGGTCAGCATATTCGCACACCACAATCGCGCCATCGACCAGCTCGCCAATCGCCATAATCAGCGCGAACAACACAATCACGTTCATGGTATAATGCAGCCCTGACAGCACCAAAATACCAAACAAGAATGACCCTGGAACCGAGAGTGACACCAGCAAAGCGGTACGCACACCCATCGTCCAAATCATCACAATCAGCACGAGTAACAACGCAAAAATCACGCCGTTGAGCAAATCAGACAGCATATCTTTGGTCTCATTGGATTGATCTTGCCCGTAAGTTACTTCAATGCCTTTTGGCCAATATTGTTTATCGCCATCAATCAGCATTTTAATTTCTGCAACCGTATCAATAATATTCGAGCCAAGACGTTTCGACACACCGAGCACCACCGCTGGTTTTCCATTCATCCGCGCGATATTGACAGGGTCTTTAAAGGTACGACGGAATTCGGCCACATCGCCCAATGTCACGACCTTGCTGCCGCTGAGCTTAACCGGAATAGAGCGCAACTCCTGCACGTTTTCAATTAAGCCTGGAACTTTGATAGAAAACTCGCCTTTTTCCGTGATGATCGGGCCAGCCGCAACGAGCAAATGATTGGCTTGCACACTTTGATACACTTCTGTGGGCGACAGGCCGTAGCCCTCCAGCTTCACAGGGTCGATAATAATTTCTACCACTTCTTCGCGATCGCCAGCAATTTTTGCTTCCATCACCGAGGATAACGTTTCCAGCCTATCACGCAGATTTCGCGCCAACACCACCAACGTGCGCTGCGGCACATCGCCCGTTAAAATCACGTTGAGAATAGGAAATAGGCTCAGATTGATTTCATCAACCGTTGGCTCTTTTACATCCAGCGGCAAATCGGGCTTTCCCTCATCCACCTTCACGCGCACATCGCGCAGCGCTTT
>JAYTDB010000234.1:0-3633 GCA_043736135.1 Rickettsiales bacterium | reverse complement strand
AGGCGCGTATAGGCTTCCACCAAACGATGCAACGCTTCTGGCACATGGCTGGTGGTTTGGTAATTTTCTACGACATAACGGAAGCGATTAATCGCCGCCAATGTGTTATCGCGCGAGAGATAATAGCGCCCAACTTGCATTTCTTTGCCCGCCAAATGATCCAGCGTCAAATCCAGTTTAATCGCCGCATCACGCGCATAATCCGTATCAGGGAAGCGGCGCACCACATCGCGTAGCGCTTGCATCGCAAGGTCGGTCATTTTTTGGTCGCGGCCGACATCCGAAATTTGCTCATAGTAGCACAGCGCAATCAGATAATAGGCATAGGCCGTCGATTCATGATTCGGGTAGAGGCGCACAAAGCGCTCAAGCATACCCACCGCTTCATCATATTTATTTTTTTTGTACGAAGCATAAGCCGCCATCACTTGCGCATTGGTCGCCCAAACGGATGCGGGGTGCTGACGTTCTACTTCTTCAAATGCAGGAACGGCATCTTTATAATTGCCCTCATCCATCATCTTGCGCGCATCATTATACAGCTGTTCAGCAGGTGCAGCAGACGCAGCTTTAGCGGCTGCATCGGTCTCTTCATCGCTGCTGGAACAGGCGGTGAGTGTGAGTAAACTTGTGATAAGTGCGGAGGTGATAAATTTGTTCATACGCCATATATAACAGCTAGAACAAAAGGCTCAATCATTATATGCCATCGCGACTAAAAACTTATGATGGCATATGAAAATCGAGGCCGAAAGCCCGATTCTTCACCACGAAGTGAGCGAGAAAACATCAAATACTATGGAGTTTATAGGCGAGAATTTGCAACCAATTGGCTGACGGCTGGCACAGCGAGTGGCAATGATTCCGCATCTTTGATTTCATAAGCTGTTTTATCAGCCATTAATGCACGCAAAATGCTGTTATTGATACCGTGACCAGGGCGCATAAAGGTAAAACACGCATCAAAACGCAAGCCCGCCAAGAATAAATCACCCACGCAATCCAGCGCTTTATGACGCACAAATTCATCGGCAGAGCGCAAACCTTCAGGGTTTAGCACGGCGTTTTCGCCAACAACAATCGCGTTATCGAGTGAGCCACCAAGTGCAAGACCTGCTTTTTGCATCGCCTCCACTTCATATGCGAACCCAAAAGTGCGGGCAGCAGCAACCATATCAGAAAAGCTTTTTTCACGGAAATCAAACACCGCAGATTGGCGGCCAATAACGGCATTATCATAATTCACTTCGATATCAATCACCATGCCCTCATCGCCCTCAACATTCGGCGAAACCTGCGCAAAAGAATCACCTTCACGCACAGCCAATTTTTTCAATACGCGAATCACGCGACGCTTTTCAGAAAGCGATACCAATGCGGCTTCGCCTAACAACGCAGAAAACGGCTCCGAGCTGCCATCCATAATCGGCACTTCAGGCGCATCAAGTTCAATCAGCGCATTATCAACGCCTGCACCCCAGAGTGCAGCCATCAAATGTTCAATAGTAGAAACCGTTACGCCATGCGCATTACGAATGGTCGTGCCTAAGCGCGTATCCACTACAGCATCAAAACGTGCAGGTACCATTGATTTTGCAGGCTCAACATCCATGCGGCGAAAAACAATGCCGGTGTTTGCAGCAGCGGGCAATAAACGTACGCGTACGCGGCTACCAGAGTGAAGGCCAATGCCAGAAAGAGAGATAGGTGCTTTAAGTGTTTTTTGTGTGTTCATGCCCAGAGTCTATGCATTTTGTTACCACACAGCAAATCACAGTTTGTTACCAATTGTTACAATGCAAGCCGTTGAATAAAAAGCAATAAAATTGGTATAAAACAGTTAATAACAGAAGTCTTTCACCGCTGCTATGTTGAAGAAAATTACGCTAGGGCGAAGCGAGAATGTTTTTTTGCGAGAACCGGAGCGGAGCGTATAAAAATACGTGAGCACCGGAAGCGCCGCAAAATAATATTCGCAGCAAGCCCTAGTAGTAATTTTAGTTTGCTTGACGGCGCAAGAAAGCAGGAATATCGAGATATTGCTCTTCTTCGGTTTGCTGCACATGCGGACGCGCTTCCACTTGCGGTGATTTTTGCACCACTTGAATACGCTCAGACACTTCAGAACGATCGCCGCGCGATGACAACACGCGACCAACATCCGCCACGCGTTTGAAGAAGCCTCTGCCATGCGGCGCTTCTTGCTCTTCATCATCATGCGCGACCATTTCAGCACGCGCTGGAGTAGCCGCCACAAAACGCGGTTCCGCTGCAAAAGTCGATGCTGATGCTGGCTCACGCGGAGCGAACATCGGCGTTTCAGCAAGTTCTTCAGCAAACAACTCTTCTTTGATAATGGGTGCAGGCGCTTGCGGTTGTGCAAATTGCTGCATCACCACAGGAGCAGGTTCAGCTGCCATTTCTACGCGCGCTGGCGCAGGAGTAAAAGCTGGCTTCGCTAGTTCAGCACGCATAATCGGCGCGGTTTGGCGAAAATCAGAGGTTTTGGTCGCAGGGCTTGGCGCAAAGCTAAAAGGGCGTTTTTGCTCTTGCACAGGCGCAGCTTTAGGCTGTTGCGCCGTTTGCGCATCAATACCGGTTGCCACGACAGACACGCGCATTTTGCCTTCCATCTCACTATTGAAGGTCGAGCCGAAAATAATATTCGCTTCAGAATCCACTTCATCACGAATACGGTTCATCGCCTCATCCACTTCGAATAAGGTCATGTCCATACCGCCCGTAATATTCACCAGAAGCGCACGCGCACCTTTCAGTGAAATATCATCCAGCAATGGATTAGATATTGCCGCTTCAGCCGCTTCAATCGCACGGCGGTCACCAATCGCTTCGCCAGTACCCATCATCGCTTTGCCCATCTCGCGCATCACAGTGCTTAAATCGGCAAAATCAAGGTTAATCATACCCGGTTTAATCATCAAATCGGTCACGCCGCGAACACCGCTATGGAGCACCTCATCCGCCATTTTAAAGGCATCTGCAAAGGTTGTGCGCTCATTCGCCAAACGGAATAAATTTTGGTTTGGGATAACAATCAGTGTATCCACATAATCTTGTAATTCTTTTAAGCCCGCTTCGGCAAGGCGCATACGGTGATGGCCTTCAAATTGAAACGGCTTGGTCACAACAGCAACCGTCAAAATGCCCATATCTTTTGCAATGCGCGCAACCACTGGCGCAGCACCTGTACCCGTACCACCGCCCATACCGGCTGTGATAAACACCATGTTGCTGCCTTCAATATGCGACGCAATTTCATCACGCGCTTCTTCAGCCGCCGCACGACCAATATCAGGATTAGCACCAGCACCCAAACCGCGCGTAATATTGGCACCTAGCTGGATGGTGCGTTCAGTCAGTGAGAAATCAACGGCCTGCGCATCCGTATTCGCAACGACGAAATTCACACCTTCAAGCTGCGATGAAATCATATTATTGACAGCATTACCACCTGCCCCGCCAACGCCGACAACCGTGATGGTTGGTCGTAACATTTCACCTTTTGCTGGAACTTGTAAATTGATCATGCCGCACACCGCTCGCTAATGATTAAACTGTATGATGCGTATATATTGAATATTTTTTTGCAAATTACCACAAGATTTTGTGGTT
>JAYTDB010000233.1:0-8157 GCA_043736135.1 Rickettsiales bacterium | reverse complement strand
ATCGACACCGCGCATCATTTATACGCCACGACCCAGTTGGCTATTTATGAAAACGCCAAAGATAGTTTGAAAAAAATGATGGCGTCAGGACTCAATCTGGTCGGTGCATTTGTTGAAGCCTCCATCCGCAATAATCCGCAAGGGAGAAACAGGTAATGATAATCACCAATAAAAATGGCTTCACACTCATTGAGCTATCAATCGTCCTAGTAATTATTGGGCTTATTGTGGGCGGCATCGTAGTCGGCAAGGAAATGATACACAATAGTCAAATTAAAGCTTTAATAAAGCAAAGCAGCCGCTTTGCTAATAGCCTTAACGCCTTTAAATTAAAATATAACGCATTGCCAGGCGAATTCCCTGCCTACCAGAATTATTTCCCAACACTCACTGGTCCTTACTGCCCAAAGACTAGCAACATGGGATTGACCAATATGAATGACCTTATTGATGGCACTTACGAGATTGAAGCAGCCTATGCACAATTACAAGCCGCCGGACTAATTGAAATGGGACGACCACAAATTTTACAAGATGGCACGATACAAGACCATTACGATTGCTTTTATAATAATATGCAACAATATGCTGCCCTAAACACTGCATTTAACGGTATCTACGCTGGCATAACGACAGGCCTTAATAGAAACGGCTTACAATTTGGCATTGGCAACGTTCCAATACTAACTGTAGCAGAGGCGATGGCATTAGATCTTAAAATGGATGATGGCATTGCTGGAACTGGTTTCTTAAGGGGGAACAGAACTAGCGGACCAAACTATTGTACAACATGGGATTATCTTAATTATGAAACTCAATATGCTAACGTTATGACATGCAATATAACAATTTACGGCGGCCTATAGACAGCCGCGCACGAACAAGCTAAATTGCCATTCATTATGAAACTCCTCCTCATCGAAGACGACGTTGAATCTGCAAAATATCTCGCGAAAGGCTTGCGCGAGCAGGGGCATGTTGTCGATCATTCCGCTAACGGAAAAGACGGCTTATTCCTTGCCACCACGGAAAAATACGACGCGATGGTGATTGACCGCATGCTGCCCGAGGTGGACGGCCTCACGATTGTGCAAACCTTGCGCGCATCGAATAACGAAACACCCGTGATATTGTTGACCGCACTCGACAAAGTTGATGAGCGCGTAAAAGGCTTGCGTTCAGGTGCCGATGATTATTTAGCAAAACCCTACAGCTTCACCGAATTGCTCGCGCGGCTAGAAACCATCACCCGCCGCAAAACCAGTGAAAAAGCGACCACCAACCTGACTTGTGGCGATTTAGAAATGAATTTGCTGACCCGCGAAGTGACCCGCGCAGGAAAAGAAATCGAACTGCAAGCACGTGAATTTTCACTGCTCGAATATCTGATGCGTAATAGCGGGACTGTTGTGACAAGAACCATGTTGCTTGAGCATGTTTGGGATTATAATTTTGACCCGCAAACCAACGTGATTGACGTGCATATCAGCCGCCTGCGTCAAAAGGTGGATAAAGGCTTTGAAAAGCCGCTGATACAAACCCTGCGCGGCGCTGGCTATAAATTGTCGGCATGAAATCGCTCCGCTCGTCATTCCAGCGAAGGCTGGAATCCAGTGATTTTAATGGCAAGATTCCTGCTTTCGCAGGAATGACAGGAAAACTATGATATCCCGCCTTGGCAACATCGTCAAAACCTTCACTTTCCGCTTAGCATTGGTCTATGTCGGATTGTTTAGTTTTTCGATCATGTTGCTATTCGGATTCATCTTCAGCTTTGCACAGAATTACACCGAGCAACAGGTCGAAAATGCTATAAAAACCCAGTATTCTTATTTACTGAATTCGTATCGTGATAACGGCTCGTCGGGCGTGGAAGAGCGCATCAAACAGCTCATTGCCGAAGATGATGAGGGCAAAGAAGTCTATCTCGTCGTCAATAAAGAATATGAAAAATTATCAGGCAATTTGAACGTCTGGCCGAGTGCTGCCAAGCAACTCACCGATGACGATAAAGACGGAAAATGGGTGAATTTCCGTATTGAAAGCGCACGCAATGTCGAAGAAGGTATTGAGGTTAAAGCCTTCATCATCCCGTTATCAAAATGGCGCTATATGTTGGTCGGACAAACCACGCAGAACTTGCTGCGTATCGAGCAAATTATTATCCAAACTTTCTGGGCGAGTATGATTATGACCATCATCATGGCATTTTTGGGCGCGTTGATTATGACCCGCAGCGTGATGAAACGTATCAACGTCATTAATCGCGCAGCAAGCACCATCATGAGCGGCGATTTATCGACACGGATTCCGCATCAAATCGGCGGTGATGAATTCGATCAACTCTCCTCAAACCTTAACCAGATGTTGGATAAAATTGAGACGCTCTTGCAGTCCATTAGCTTGTTCACCAACAATATCGCGCACGATTTACGCTCGCCGCTCAACCGCATTATCAATAGGCTGGATGCGGGACTCCGCAAAATTGAGCCGAGCAATTCCGCGCGCAATCTGCTAGAAAAAAATATCACCGACATGGAAGGATTAATCGGCACCTTCAATTCCATTTTGAAAATTTCTGAGCTGGAAGCGAGTAGTGAATTTAGAAGTTTTGAACCTGTCGCGATTGGCGAAATCATCATCGATTTAATCGAGCTATATGAACCAACCGCCACCGAAAAAAACGTATCAATTGAAAACTCCATTGCAAAAGAACTATCCTTAATGGGCGAAAAAAACCTGCTCACTCAAGCCTTTGCCAATCTCATTGATAACGCCATTAAATTCACCCCCAGTGGCGGCTTCGTTACTATTTCCCACCAAAAATTCCTTGCCTATCAGGATATCATCATCGCTGATTCAGGCGCTGGCATTCCCGCTGATTACCGTGATAAAGTGTTTGAAAAATTCTTCCGCATGGAAGAAAGTCGACACACCAAAGGAAATGGTCTAGGCTTAAGTCTGGTTGCCGCCATCGCGCGGATTCACAACGCTGAAATCATCTTTGAGGATAACGAACCAGGGCTGCGCATTCGCTTCCGTCTCAAGCTCTAAAAAGGAAAATATTATGCTAACGAACAAAAACGCCATCGTTACGGGTTCCACCAGCGGCATCGGCCTTGCCATCGCCCATAAGCTTGCTGAGGCAGGCTGCAATATCCTGTTCAATGGCTTTGGCGAACAAGCAGCGATTGATACGCTAGTGGCTGATACGGCAAAAAAATTCTCGGTGAAAACAGCTTATTCCAACGCCGACATGACCAAGCCAGAGCAAATTGCAGGCATGGTACAAATGTGCGAAAAAACCTTTGGCAGTTGCGATATTTTGGTGAATAACGCGGGCATTCAATTCACCGCGCCGATTGAAGAATTCCCAACGGAGAAATGGGACGCGATTATTTCCATCAACTTATCCTCGGCCTTCCACGCCATCAAAGCCGCCATTCCTGGCATGAAGAAAAACGGATTCGGGCGCATTATCAACATCGCATCCGTGCATGGCATCGTCGCCTCTACCCATAAAGCCGCTTACGTCGCAGCCAAACACGGCATCGTCGGCCTCACCAAAGTCGTTGCTCTCGAAAATGCTGAAGCGGACATCACCTGCAACGCCATCTGCCCAGCGTGGGTGCGCACGCCGCTGGTGGAAAAACAAATTGAAGATAAGGCAAAAGCGGAAAATATTTCCGTTAAAGAAGCGGCGGATAAATTACTCGGCGAAAAACAACCGAATAAAAAATTTATCAACCCTGAGTCCATCGGCGCAATGATTGTCTTTTTATGTGATGAACACGGCAACTCGATGACGGGCGAAATGATCACCATGGATGGCGGCTGGTTGGCGCAGTAAAGTTTATACACCGTGCAATTGCAAAATTATAGCTGGATAATAAAATGATTTCTTGGAAACCCTCACATGAACTAGCATCTACACTATTCAGCTTAGGAAATATATTTCTAATTTTCAGCCTTACAATTGGTCTTTTTGCAACATTACTTATAATTTGGATGGGTAGCGTTAAAGAGCAATATTCTAACCAAGAAGTTGCACGCGCCAATGAATCTGCAGAATTAGCAAAATTAGATGCTGCGAATGCAAATGAAAAAGCGGCGTCACTTGAAAAAGAGGCTGCCGAAGCTCGTCTTGAAACAGAAAAAATCAAACAACGTGTTGCTTGGAGAAGCTTAACATCAGAAAATGCAAGAAAACTTTTTGATATTTTAAAAACTGAGCCACACGAAATTATTATTGCTTCGGTACGTGGTGACGGTGAAGCTGCACATTTTGCAGTGCAGTTAACGCAAATTTTCAATCAAGCAAAATGGCAGGTAAGGAATGAATCGAGAGAATATCTTGGTACATTATATGGAACGATAATTACAGAGCCAGAAACAATTGCAACAAAACGAATTAAACAGGCTTTTACAGAAGCGGAAATTCAATTTAATGCGGAAATTTTACCAGAACCAATTACAAAAACCGGATCTATAGCAAAAACATCCTCGGCAATAGTAATAGGGATAAGGCCACAAGTATTTTAATTCTTACTAGGTAAAAAAGACGAATCATCCTTGACTAACTGCACGAATTACGTTACTTTAACTTTATCAAGCGGGCAGTCCTTGCCGCGAATTTAAAAAATCCTCAAAAAATCCATTCCGATTTTTATCTCGATCCATCAACCTTCTATTTACGAAATTTTCATGAAATTACAAGACCTTAAAGTTAAAACGGCTGACCAATTATTAGCCCTTGCCGAAGAAGCAGGCGTTGAAAATGCCTCACAAATGCTCAAACAAGAAATGACCTTTGCCATTTTAAAAGCGCAAGCAGAGCGCGGCGACATCATCACCGGCGAAGGGGTTATTGAAGTATTACAAGACGGTTTCGGCTTTTTACGCTCACCTTTGGCGAATTACCTCGCGGGCCCAGACGATATCTATATCTCGCCGAGCCAAATCCGCAAATATTCACTACGCACGGGCGATACCGTATCGGGCGAAATCCGCGCACCAAAAGACGGCGAACGCTATTTCGCGATGACTTCTGTAAAATCTATCAATTTTGATGACCCTGAAGCTGTGCGTCACCGCATCAATTTTGACAATTTAACCCCGCTTTACCCTGATCGTCGTATCAAGCTGGAAGTAGAACCCGGTGCAGGAGTTACTGCCCCTAAAGTGGTAGATGACGGTTCGCGCAAACCGAAGAAAAAAGAAAACACCAACGATATTTCGATGCGTATCGCCGACATAGTGACACCAATTGGCTTTGGCCAGCGCGCGCTCATCGTTGCGCCACCACGCACCGGTAAAACCGTTCTGTTGCAAAATATCGCTCATTCAATTACAGCGAATCATCCTGATGCGTACCTCATCGTACTGCTCATTGACGAACGCCCAGAAGAGGTGACGGACATGCAGCGTACCGTGAAGGGCGAAGTGGTGTCTTCTACCTTTGACGAGCCAGCAACTCGCCACGTACAGCTTGCGGAAATGGTGATTGAGAAAGCCAAAAAACTGGTAGAGCATAAAAAAGACGTAATTATCTTGCTCGATTCTATCACACGCCTTGGCCGCGCTTACAACACGGTTGTGCCATCATCGGGTAAAGTGCTCACTGGTGGTGTTGATGCGAACGCACTGCAGCGCCCGAAACGCTTCTTCGGTGCCGCACGTAACATCGAATTCGGCGGTTCACTCACCATCATCGCAACGGCGCTGATTGAAACGGGCTCACGCATGGACGAGGTCATCTTCGAAGAATTCAAAGGTACGGGTAACTCGGAAATCGTGCTTGATCGCAAACTCGCTGATAAACGCATCTTCCCAGCGATGGACATCACCAAATCTGGCACACGCAAAGAAGACTTGCTGGTGGATAAAGGCACACTCGCAAAAATGTGGGTGATGCGCAAAATCATGGCGCCGATGGGTGCGATGGACGGCATCGAATTCCTCCTCGAGAAGCTCGGCGACACCAAAACCAACGATGAATTCTTCCAGCGGATGAATTCGTAACCATTTGTAATAATAATACTTATTGCAAATGCGCTCCAACTCGCAACAGCAGGTTAATCGTTATATTTTGTAGCTATTAACCCACCGTTAAAGCTTATCGGTTAGAGTTCCTCATTGCTTTTCTTTATTACAATCAACAAAAGGACAATTTCACATGGCTGCACGTAAGAAAATTGCGCTCATTGGCGCGGGTATGATTGGTGGAACATTGGCGCATCTGTGCGAAACAAAAAATTTAGGCGATGTTGTGTTGTTCGACATTGCAGAAGGCCTGCCACAAGGCAAAGCCCTCGATATTTCACAAAGCTCCGCCGTTGATGGTTGCGATGTGCATTTAAAAGGCACAAACGATTATGCTGATATCGCAGGCGCCGACGTGGTGATTGTAACCGCTGGCGTACCACGCAAACCGGGCATGAGCCGCGATGATTTAGTTGCAATCAACACGGGCATCATCAAAACCGTTGGCGAAAACATCAAAAAACATGCGCCGAACGCATTTGTCATCGTTATCACCAACCCGCTTGATGCGATGGTGTATGTGATGCAAAAAATATCTGGCTTACCAACCAATAAAGTGGTCGGCATGGCGGGTGTGCTTGATTCATCACGCTTTGCTTATTTCCTTTCAGAAGCATTGAATGTATCGATTTCCGACATCAACGCGTTTGTTCTCGGCGGCCATGGCGACACGATGGTACCAGTGGTGGATTACACAACTATTTCAGGTATCCCACTGCCAGAATTCGTGAAAAATGGCTGGATAACCCAAGAAAAGCTCGACCAAATCGTGCAACGCACGCGTGATGGTGGTGCCGAAATCGTGAACTTGCTGAAAACCGGCTCAGCGTTTTATGCGCCAGCAGCATCGGCAATTCGCATGGCAGAAGCATACTTGTATGACAAGAAACGCATGCTGCCAGTAGCCGCTTATTTGAACGGTGAATATGGCGTAAAAGGTCTTTATGTTGGTGTACCTACGGTGATTGGTGCGGGTGGTGCTGAGAAAATTGTTGAAATTTCCCTGAAACCAGAGCAAAAAGCGATGTTTGATAAATCTGTCGCCGCTGTAAAAGGTCTGTGCGACGGGATTAATCTATAGCCTTGTCATTCCTGCGAAAGCAGGAATCCTGTAGGTGCAACATATAAATTCTACAAGATCCCCACCTTCGCGGGGATGACAAAAACAAGGAGTTACACGATGAATATCCATGAATACCAAGCCAAACAAGTATTGGCAAAATACGATGTGCCAGTGCCTAAAGGGCAAGTGGCTTACACACCTAAAGAAGCAGTAGCTGCGGCGCAAGGCCTTGGCGGCAAGCTGTGGGTGGTAAAAGCGCAGATTCACGCAGGTGGTCGCGGCAAAGGTTCGTTCAAAGAAGCTGCGGCTGGCGGCATTGGCGGCGTAAAGCTGGCAAAAACGCTGGAAGAAGTTGAAGGCTTCGCTAAAGCGATGCTCGGCAATACGCTGGTTACGCACCAAGCACCAGAAGGTCGCTTGGTTAAACGGATTTATGTGGAAGAAGGCACAGCAATTAAGCAAGAACTGTATCTCTCACTGGTCGTTGATCGCGCTACGTCACGCGTGACATTCATAGTGTCAAGCGAAGGCGGTATGGATATTGAAGAAGTTGCCGCACACAGCCCAGAAAAAATTATCACACTGGATGTCGATCCGGCAGCAGGAATTCAAGCATTCCATTCGCGCAAAATGGCTTTCGGCCTGAACATTCCAAAAGAATTGCAACCGCAATTTGAAGCATTCGTGAATAAAATGTACGCATGTTTTATTGATACCGATGCGTCGCAAGTAGAAATCAACCCGCTGGTCATTTCAGAATCAGGCGCGTTGATTGCGCTCGATGCAAAATTCAATTTTGATGAAAATGCGCTGTTCCGCCACCAAGATATTCAAGCGTTGCGCGATCCAGATGAAGAAGATCCGCTGGAATTGAAAGCGTCTAAATTCGGCCTGTCTTACGTGAAAATGGACGGCAACATTGGTTGCATGGTAAACGGCGCTGGCCTTGCTATGGCGACGATGGACATCATCCAACTTTACGGTTCAGCTCCAGCCAACTTCCTCGACGTAGGCGGTGGCGCTACCAAAGAAAAAGTGGGCGAAGCGTTCAA
>JAYTDB010000232.1:0-6188 GCA_043736135.1 Rickettsiales bacterium | reverse complement strand
CCGAAAGTGCGACGACAGAGAAACCACGGTTGGTAAGGCGGCTGGTTAGGTGCGTAACCTCTACGCGAGTGCCGCAGAAAATAATCGCATTTTTTGCATCGTGATAGCGCAGTAAATTGATGATTGCGTTCTCGCGGTCGCTAGGTGCAATGTTCAGCGCGAGATATTCAATATCCGCATGCTGTTGCCCTTCTTCTTTGGTGCTGATGCGTTTGGCATCTTTTTGGTAACGCTTCGCCATCTGCGCGATGTTTTTGGCCATGGTAGCGGAGAACATCAGGGTGCGGCGTTCTTTAGGCGAGGTATCGAGAATATATTGCAGCTCATCATGGAAGCCCATGTCGAGCATTTCATCTGCTTCATCGAGTACCACTGCTTTTAATTGGCTGGTATCAAAATAGCCGCGCTCGATATGGTCTTTTAAACGACCTGGGGTGCCGACCACGATATGCGGTTTGTTGTCGAGTGCTCTGCGCTCTGTGCGAATATCCATACCGCCCACACAGGTAGCCACGGTTCCACCGCTTGCGCCGTAAAGCCATTCGAGCTCACGCGCCACTTGCAGTGCAAGTTCGCGCGTGGGGGCGATTACCAGTGCCATCGGCGCTTGTACTTTTGGGAACGATTCATCGCTACCCAAAAGCGTGGGTGCTAAGGCAAGGCCGAATGCTACTGTTTTTCCAGAGCCGGTTTGGGCAGAAACGAGTAAATCACACCCTTGCAATTCAGGCGCTAAAACCGCTTGCTGTACGGAAGTGAGGGTTGTGTATCCGCGCTTTGTTAAGGCGGCGCTGAGCGTGGGGATAACGCCGTGAAATTCGGTCATGTTCTTTTCTTTCTACTATATGAGGCATAGCTCTACGCGCTAAAACCGCGCAGGACAACAAAAACAGTAATAAATATTTAACTGATTGGCCGCTTTAATTTCCAGTTGCCATTTATTCCTGCCATAGGACATAAGGTGCTAAGGCCATTGTAATTCCAATAGTTTTCCTTATAAATTAGGGGGGTAAGAGATGTTGGTGGTATACTGCCCGCAGCGCCACTATTTCATTGTTATTTCATCCAAAATCAGAAAATGGGAAGAAAAAATGCCAAGATTTGTTGATGTGTCAACTATTTGGTGTAGGTTGAGATGTACGTTTGCACGTTGTACAATTGGGAAGTTGGTTAATAGTAATGCACGCAGGTCAAAAAAAATATTGTTCAGTATATCATGACTAGCATTACACTTATTCTAGGCGGTGCGCGTTCAGGCAAAAGTGCCTATGCGGAGCAGGCCGCAGAAAAAAATAATCACCCAAAAATATATATTGCTACGGCAGAGATACTGGATGCTGAAATGGCGGCGCGTGTAACAATACATCAAAAACGGCGCAAAAACGGCTGGGAAACCCTTGAAGTGCCGCTTGCTCTTGCAGAGAATATTCAAAATTCAGCATATAAAGATTCAGTAATTCTGGTTGATTGCCTGACATTGTGGTTATCAAATTTGATGCATCACCAGCTTGATATTACTCAACAAACACAATTGCTGGTGGAAGCACTAAAAAATACACAGGCTGAGGTGATTTTAGTCTCAAATGAAGTGGGGCAAGGTATTGTACCCGACAACGCATTGGCGCGGCAGTTCCGTGATTATGCAGGGATATTACATCAGCAAATTGCGGCTGTAGCAGACCGCGTGATATTTGTAACGGCGGGGCTGCCGATGCTGCTCAAAGGAAAATAATATGACAGAATTAAGCGAAGAAGAAATCAACCGCCGCCACAATGAAAAATCCGCCAAGCGCAAACAATTTCAGGATAAGCTGGTCAAAGATGCGGATAAAGAAAAGCATTTGCTGATGGTATATACTGGCACTGGCAAAGGCAAGTCCACCGCCGCATTTGGCACGATGCTACGCGCGCTGGGGCATGATTACAAAGTGGGCGTTGTGCAGTTTATCAAAGGCGCATGGGCCACGGGCGAGCAAAAAGCGCTACAGAAATTTGATAATTTAGTAACATATGAAGTGGGTGGCGAAGGCTTTACTTGGGATACACAAAACCGTGCCCGCGATATTGAAAAAGCACAAGCGACATGGGAAATTGCGCTGCGGATGATTCAAGATGAATCTTATCATCTGGTCGTGCTTGATGAGCTAAATATTGTGCTGCGCTATGATTATTTGCAAGTAGATGCAGTCGTCGCCGCACTGCAAAAACGTAAAATGCATGTCATCGTTACTGGACGCAATGCGCCACCAGCATTGATTGAATCGGCGGATTTGGTTAGCGAAATGACACTCATCAAACATCCATTCCGCGAGCAGGGTATCAAGGCGCAAAAGGGCATCGAGTTTTAATTTATGATAACTCGCGCAATCATGCTTCAGGGCACGGGTTCCGATGTGGGGAAATCATTGGTTGTCGCTGGTTTGTGTCGCCTATTCGCACGGAAAGGGCTGCGCGTTGCTCCTTTTAAAGCGCAGAATATGTCCAATAATGCGGCGGTGACAGAGGGTGGCGAGATTGGCCGCGCACAATGGTTGCAGGCATTGGCGGCGGGAGTAAACTCTTCTGTTCACATGAACCCCATATTGCTGAAGCCACAATCTGATCGCAGCAGCCAAGTGATTGTGCGCGGCAAAGTGAGCGCTACAATGAATGCACAAGATTATCAAGCCTATCGCCCGACTCTGCTTCCGCAGGTGTTGGAGAGTTATTATCACCTTGCAAAAAATGCCGATATTATATTGGCCGAAGGCGCAGGCAGCCCTGCGGAGATTAATTTACGACAGGGCGATATTGCCAATATGGGATTTGCCCGCGCCGCACATTGCCCCGTTGTTTTAATCGGTGATATTGATCGCGGCGGTGTGATTGCAAGTATTGTCGGCACGCATACTGTATTGCCGCCAGAAGATAGGGCGATGATTCGTGGATTTCTTATCAATAAATTTCGTGGCGACCCCACACTTTTTGACAAAGGCGCATCCGAAATTACGCGCTATACTGGCTGGTCAAATCTTGGGCTAATTCCACACCATCCCTCGCTGATGCAATTACCGCAGGAAGATTCTTTGGCATTATTTTCTCCGCGCAATACATTGCAGCACAAAGGCCCGCACATTGTTATCCTTAACTATCCACATATCGCTAATTTTGATGATTTAGACCCCTTGCAAAATGAACCGAATATCCGTGTTACATGGCTGCGTGAGGGCGATGTAATTCCAACGGATGCCGCACTTGTTATTTTACCGGGAAGCAAAGCGACGATTGCTGATCTCGCATTTTTGCGCGCGCAAGGATGGGATAAAGCATTGCATGAATATCACCAACAGGGCGGAAAAATATTGGGCATTTGTGGCGGCTATCAGATGTTGGGAGCGTTGCTCGCCGATCCCGAAGGCATCGAAGGCGCCGCACAAGAAGTTGTAGGGCTTGGTTTGCTTGATATCTCCACCGTTTTTACGCGCAATAAAATTCTTGCACCATGGCAAGGAAATTACGGCGAACACACGGTGACCGGCTTTGAAATGCATTGCGGCATCAGCGATGGCACAGCCTGCATGCGACCTTATTTTACAGGCGAAGGGGCGCGTTCTAAAGATAATAAAATTTGGGGAACTTACGTGCATGGATTATTTGTTAGCGATGATTTCCGCAGGCAGTTTTTGCAAGAATTGGGTGCAGAGCCTTCTCATTATCACTATTACGCGCATATTCATTCTATCCTTGATGGTTGGGCGGATATATTGGAGCAAACCATTCCTATGGAAACATTGCTGTCGCTAGCCATGCCAGTGAAACCATAAGCCAAAGCACAGCACAGGCGGCAACATATATGCGTAGTGCTTGATGCAGATGTGTATGCGTCGCCTCAGGCGTGCCATCACCAAACTGTGCGCCGACATGCTCCACACCATCATACATATTTGTGCCACCAAGCCGCAATTTTAGTGCGCCCGCCATCGCCGCCTCTGGCCATCCAGCATTGGGTGAGGCATGTTTTTTTGCATCACGCCACATGATGCGCCAAGCATTTTGTGAATGAGAAACAAGTGCAATTACTATTCCGCTGAGTCTTGATGGAATTAAATTTGCAGCATCGTCAATACGCGCGGCAGCCCAGCCAAATGCAAGGTAACGCTCGTCTTTATGACCAATCATACTATCAGCCGTGTTTATCATTTTATAGCAGGCGATGCCAGGCAACCCAAAACATGCCGCCCAGAATAATGGCGCAACCACACCATCACAAAAACTTTCAGCAAGACTTTCAATGGCGGCGCGGCATATCCCTGCGGCATCTAATGCCGCCACATCGCGGCCAACGATACGGCTTAGTTTTTCGCGCGCGGTTTCAATATCTTTTGCACTATAAATATCGCGCACATGATCGTATAGGCTGCGGCTTGCAAGTAGTGCGGCGATACAAAGCATCTCGGTTATCATGCCGCATTGATGTATAAGCCATGAAGCCGCAAGTGTGAGCATAAGCAAAAGAATCATTGCCGCAACGCCAAGTACGCGCCGCAGTGGTGCTGCCATGCGAGAATGATTGAAGTTTTTCTCAAGAAACGCTATGGATACGCCCATCCATACGACTGGGTGCCCAATACGGGCATAGAGCCAGCGTGGGTAACCCAATAATGCGTCCAGCGAAAAGGCGCCGAGTAAAATAATCCAATGATGGTGCATAGATGAGCAACGTTAATACAGATAAGGCTTCAGCGCAACATGGTGGCAATCTTTCAATGATTGCTGCGTGCTATCCACAGGCACCACGTCCGTTTATTGATCTTTCTACGGGCATTAATCCCTATCCTTATGTGTTTTCTGAGATTGAGCCAGAATGGTTTCATCGCTTGGCAGAGCATGTGCAGGTTGCCAATGCCCATCAAGCCGCAGCAGAATATTATCATGTTGAAAACGTTGATACTATTGCACTGGCATCGGGTATGCAGCCACTTATGTTTGCACTGGCGGCGCTTCGATTTAAAGAGTATGGCATTTCAAATATTGCGGTTTTTTTGCCGACCTATAGCGAGCATGAGCATGTGTGGCGAGCGATGAATCACTCTATTGTACCTGTCAAAAAGTTGATGGAGGCGGCAGGTAATGATGTGGTTATTATTTGCAATCCGAATAATCCGGATGGGCGTATCATTTCGGCATCGGAATTAATTACACTGGCAGAAGAACTAGCGACGCATAATGGCTGGTTGATTGTGGATGAATCCTTCGCAGACATTATGCCGGAACTCAGTATTTCCAGCAGATTACAGCACGCTAAAAACATTGTGGTAATGCGCTCTTGTGGCAAATTTTTTGGCGCAGCAGGATTGCGGGTAAGCAGTGCCATTACGCCAAAACCATGGGCTGAGTGGTTGCGTGTTGTTGTAGGGCCTTGGCCCATTTCTACCCTTGCATGTCATGTAGTTCCTACGATGTTTTCTGATAAAAAATGGATACAGGATATGCGTGTGCAATTGGCCGAGGAAAGTAAAAACTGGCGAAACATTTTATCCGCACATTTTAGCATCGTAGGATATACGGACTTATTTACGCTGGTAGAAAGTGATGACGCTGCACGCTGGCACCAGCATTTGATGTCGCAGGGAATCTTAGTGCGACAATTTGATTATAACCCGCGCTGGCTGCGTTTTGGATTGCCGCCCCGTAGTGCTTTGCCGCGTATTGAAAAAGCGTTTTCCCTATGAGGGATATTTTCTGGGTACGCCATGCACCTATTATACAAAACGGTGTTTATACTGGCCAGCATGATGTGAATGCTATTATCCCTCAACACCCAGCGAATTTTAATTTCCCTGAAAATGCGGTATGGTTTTCAAGCCCACTGAAGCGTGCAGTGCAAACCGCACAATGGATAGGGAAAGCTGCTACTATAGCAACAGCTTTGCAAGAACAGCATTTTGGTGTGTGGGAAGGTAAAAACTACGATGAAGTATGGAAAGAAGCTGAGTATTTGCACGACTGGAGTAAGCCAGAAACGGTACGCCCTGATGGCGGGGAAAGTTTTGTCGATGTGTGTATGCGAGTGGCAGAATGGTTGGATAATACGCTCGCAACACCCCCCCATGTTCCATTCGTAATCGTGGCGCATGCAGGCAGCATCCGCGCGGGGCTACGTCATATAAAAAATCTTACCTATACGGAAGCGCTGGCGATTGAAATAC
>JAYTDB010000231.1:0-1723 GCA_043736135.1 Rickettsiales bacterium | reverse complement strand
AACCATTTTAATCAGGTTAATGAAAATGGTGCCAATCGGTTTTACATAGGTCGTAACAATCGTCTTACCATCAGCACCCAGCATATTGTCAGCAGACACGTCCGCCATCGCAAAACCAAACCCGATACCCAGTACTAGCCCTAAAAGAACTCGAAACCATAATTCGCTAGTAAGCGGCTTTCGAACGGTTGCCGCCGTGTTAAGAGTAGACATTCTTCCTCCTGCACAAAATATTTTTTAGCGTGCACAACTAATACAAAATAACCTGACAAGTCAAGTCTTTGCATTTTTGATGGCACATCGTTTTATAACCACACCGTTATAGCGTGAATAACGAAGGCTTAATAGCTAAACTTCATGAAGCTTTTGTGACAGAAACGGTTTACGCGTATCAATCAATCAGACCGTTTTCTTTGAAATATTTTTCCGCACCTGGATGAAGTGGTGCCATTTCGCTGTCATTGACCATATGTTTTTTGTCAAGCACACCAAAAACCGGATGCAATGTTTTAAAATCATCCAATTTATCAAATACCGATTTCACTAATTCATACGCCACATCATCATCCAAATCCTTTGATGCGACCAAAACTGCTCTTACGCCAAAGGTTTTCGTATCTTTTGGGTTGCCGCTATACATACCACCTGGAATCGTTGCATGGCTATAGAATGGGTGACTTTTAACCAGCTCATCAATCACTGGCCCCGTTACAGGAACGAGCTTGGTTTCGCAGGCGCTAGTCAGCTGCTGAATTGTACCGTTCGGGTGACCACCCGCATAGACAACCGCATCCACCTTATTGCCACATAACGCCGCCGTAATATCATTTGAGCGAACATCTACCAAGGCTGAGAAGGTTTTTTCCGTCCAGCCCTTTTTTGCCATCAATTCTTCCATCGTCGCGCGCATACCCGAACCCGCAGCACCAATGCTCACACGCTTGCCTTTTAAATCATCAAAGCTCGTGATTTTTGCATCTTTACGTGCAACCACTGTAAATGGCTCTGGGTGTAGTGCGAATAGAATACGCAGATTTTTATCAGCTCCTACATCGGTAAAAATTTCATCGCCTTGATAGGCATGATAAAGCAAATCAGACTGAACAACACCCAAGTCAAAATCATGCTTGCGGATACCCTCTAAATTATTGATTGAACCGCCAGTTGATTCTACCACACAGCGAATGCCTGTTTCTTTGCGAGTGCGATTCATCAAACGACAAATAGCGCCACCTGCGGGATAATAAACGCCCGTTACCCCTGCTGTTCCCATAGTGACAATTTTATCATCTGCACGTGCGCTCGACATATCGACAGCAAAAACAGCAATGAGAGCCAATAGGGGTGCAAAATAACGTGTCATAAGAACCTGCAAATGTGATTGTGAGCATCTAATCTAGCAAATGCAGGGCGCGAGGACAAGAATAGTTTTAAATTGCCTCAAAACGATTAGGCATTCGCTGAGTCGGTCAATTTTCCACGTTTTTTATCGACATACATCGACATATCAGCCGAAGCGAGCGCCGATTCAGGGTCATCTCCGCTACGCACAGCATAGCTACCCACCGCTGCCGAAACATTAAGCAGGTTTCCATTGAAATTTAGTGGTGTTGAGCGCAATTTTTCATTGATTTTTGCACCACGCAATTTTGCCTGATCTTCCTGTGAGTTATAGAGAATCAACGCAAATTCATCGCCACCGATACGCGCCAAGAAATCCGAT
>JAYTDB010000230.1:0-5685 GCA_043736135.1 Rickettsiales bacterium | reverse complement strand
AAGCGGCACATCCACCACCAGCCGATTCGGGTTATCCAAAAAGAAGCTTTTATAGCTATCCATCGCGCCCGTATCTAAGGTGAGGAGCTCCGCGTCGCGCTGCACATCCACCGAAAGGATGTTTCCTGCAAGGACTTGCCCGCCAAAACCCAGCGTCACCCACAAAAAAACAAGTAATATTCGCATGTTAATCAAAATAAGGGCACTTTCAATGCGGCTAAGTTGATGGAATTTAGACGGAAATTGGGGCAAATGTAAATGGATAGATTTGTTGTTTGTTTTTTAACACGATTAGTATATCAATAATGTGTTGGGCAATTTTTCCCGACACAGGAAATTACAAACAAAGGCCACCCCGCTACTCTTAACATGCGGCGGACTTTGTAAAACAAAACATTGTCGACCTTAGGGTTCGCGTAGAAATTTGGTGTGAAGATCGTGATAAATAAGTGTGTTATGCAAAAAGAAGGAGTTACAGCGACAGGTTTTCTTGTCTGCTGCGCTTTTTCATGCGCACTCAATAAACTCACAACGAGCTAAAATCTGCCTGAATCATAAGGCGACCCATTAGAAGGAGTCGCCATTATGGCTAAAAGAATGCTTATTGATGCGGTGCATCCAGAAGAAACCCGCGTTGTCATTGTTGATGACAAACAAATTCTCGATTTTGATTTTATCAGTGCGGGAAAAAAACAAACCAAGGGCAATATCTACCTTGCGAAAATCACCCGCGTAGAGCCAAGCTTACAAGCAGCTTTCGTGGAATATGGTGGCGGCAAACAAGGTTTCTTGCCGTTTTCAGAGATTCACGCGGATTATTACCAAATCCCTGCGGCAGACCGCAAACGCTTGCTTGAAGAAGCCGCCCGCGAAGCAGCCGAGGAAGAAGAAGCAGAAAACGCGGCACATGGCACTAGCGATGAAACACCGCAAGAAGCAGCTTCACAGGAAGCTGGCGAAGAACCTTTTGCCACAACTGCGGATGAAAGCCCTGTTGCTGGCGCTATGCCACTGTTTCAAGATGTATTACCAGAAGAAGCGCCCGTACCTGCGGCTATTCCATTCCTGCAAGAATCACCCGCTTTAGAAATCACGATTGATAATTTCTTCCCTGAAGCACCATCAGATGCGCCTGCGGAAGCTGTCGCAAGCGAAGGTGAAACGGCATATGTGCCAGCAACTATTTCTGAGAATACTCCAACTGAAACGACTTCTGAAGCAGCCAATGAAGCGGTGGAAACCATTGCGAGTGAAGAAGAAGACGCGCAACAACAGCGCAAAAAACGCTCATTCTTCAAACGCTACAAAATCCAAGAAGTGATTCGTCGTGGCCAAGTGGTTTTGGTGCAAGTTATCAAAGAAGAACGCGGCAATAAAGGTGCATCGCTCACTACGTATCTATCACTCGCTGGCCGCTATTGCGTGCTGATGCCAAACTCACCAAAAGATGGCGGTATTTCACGCAAAATAGCTAGCCCAGAAGATCGTAAACGCTTAAAAGCGATTTCGACTGAACTGCGCCTTGCCGAGGGTATGAGTGTTATTATCCGCACGGCGGGGATGGACAGACCACGCGCCGAAATCAAGCGTGACTTTGATTATCTGGTTAAATTATGGAACCAAATCCGCGATGTGACCCTGCAATCAACGGCTCCTGCGCAAATTTACGAAGAAAGCGACGTGATTAAACGCGCCATCCGCGATCAATATTCCAATGAAATGGATGAAGTGATTGTGCAAGGTGAAGAAGGCTACCGAACAGCACATGATTTCATGAAGCTGCTGATGCCAAGCCATACCTCAAAAATCAAGCTGCATAAAGATTCAACGCCGCTGCTCTACGCTTACGATATTGAAGACCAGTTGATGAGCATGCATGACCCTGTGGTGAAGCTGAAATCGGGCGGTTATATCGTTATCAATACGACGGAAGCCTTAATTGCCATCGACGTGAACTCTGGCCGCTCAACGGCGGAGCGCAACATCGAAGAAACAGCAGTGAAAACCAATATTGAAGCGGCAACCGAAGTGGGTCGCCAATTGCGTCTGCGCGATTTAGCGGGCTTAGTGGTTATCGATTTTATAGACATGCTCGATTCACGCAATCGCCGCGCTGTTGAAAAAACGCTGAAAGACGTGCTGAAAGCCGATCGTGCAAAAATCCAGCTCGGCCGTATTAGCCCGTTTGGTTTGTTAGAAATGTCGCGCCAGCGCTTGCGTCCAAGCATTTCTGAGACCAGCATGATGCAATGCCCGCATTGCGAAGGTCGTGGGGTAATTCGCTCGAACGAATCCATGAGCATTCAGATTATCCGCGCGATTGAAAAAGAAGCGAGCAGCGCGCAGTGGGGCACATTACGCGTGATTGCGCCACAAGCAACCGCTCTGCATTTGCTCAACCATAAACGTGATATTCTACGTGCGATGGAAGAGCGTTACGGGGTCACCGTGCAAATTCTGATTGATACGGAACTGACTACGTCCGAATTCAACATGGAAAAAATGCGTAAAGCGAATCCAGAGAAAAAACAACGCTATGAACGCGACCGCAATCGCAGCGTAAGCAGCAACAGCGTTGAGATGAGCGAATCGTCAGACACAGAAGCAGAACCTGTTGAAAATGCTGAAAAGCCAGCACGCAGTGAAGATGGCACACGCCCTCGCCGTGGTCGTCGTGGGGGCAAAAACCGCCGTGGTGGACGTGATCGTGATGACCGCGCACCGCGCACGGAAACGACTGATGATCAAGCAGCAACTACCGTATCCGATAACAATGATGATGCACCACAAGACGGCGAAGCCAACAGCAATGAAGCCAACAGCAATAATGACGCTGCAAGCAATGATACACAACGCCCACGCCGTAATCGCGGCAATCGTGGTGGCCGCGGCCGCCGTGAATGGGTGGATCGCAGCGGTGAGCCGCCAGTGCCATTTGATGGACAACAAAGTGAATCATCGAATGTTGTCGCTTTCGAACAGCATTCATCTGAGCCAAGCGCGCCGCTACCTGCGTTTACGCAACGCTCGGCGGTTGAACAGCCAGCAGCAAATGTGGTCAATATTCATGGCTCAACACCGACTGACCCGAACGCCAACCCTAAAAAAGGCTGGTGGCAACGGATGATTAATTTGGACGATTAATTCAGATAACGGATGACAGATGACCGATAACGCAAGAAAACAGAGAAATAGACTACGCTATCTATTTTCTGCGCTTGTTTTGCTGGCATCTGTCATCTGTCATCCATCTTCCTCTTATGCTGGTCTCATCCGCGATGCGGAAATTGAAGCAACGCTGCGCTCCTACGCCGACCCTATCTTTAAAGCTGCTGGGCTAAAACCTTCCGCCGTCAAAATTTATTTGGTGCAAGATCGCACGCTGAATGCCTTTGTCGCGGGCGGCTCCAACCTGTTTATTCACACGGGGCTTATCACCGAAACCGAATCTGCCGATATGTTGCTTGGGGTAATTGCCCATGAAACAGGCCACATCGCTGGTGGGCATCTCGCCAAAGGTAGTGAAAAACTAAAAGACGCGCAAATTGGCACTATTATAGCAACCGTCCTTGGTGCGGGCGCAGCTGTGGCAACCGGAAAACCTGAAGCCGCCGCTGCCGTGATTACCGGCACTAGCACAGCCTCTATGCGTAACTTCTTCTCGTTTACCCGCGCCAATGAAAATGCCGCTGACCAAGCCGCACTCGGCTATCTCGACAAACTCAATATTTCTTCTTATGGCATGGTAAAAATGTTTGAGCTGCTCAAACGGCAAGAGCGCAAACAATTTGGTGTGCCTGACCCATATTTACGCACTCATCCGCTAACCAACGACCGCATCGACCATGTGCGAGCACATGTGGAGCAGTCTTTGATTCCAGAAGGTAGCTACCCGAAAGAACTATCGGTTGAGCATCAGCGGATGGTAGCGAAATTGCGCGGATTCATGGATGCGCCAGAAAAAACGCTGCGTACGTACGGCATCAATGATCAATCGATTCCAGCGCGGATGGCGCGGGCAATTGCCTTCTTCCGCCAATCGCAAATTGCACAGGCAGAAACGCTGATGGATGGGCTGGTGAAAGAAAATCCGAATGATGCATTCTTGTATGATTTGCGCGGACAAATATTGTTTGAAAGCGCGAAACCCGCTGAAGCGCTCGCCAGCTATCGCAGCGCCAATAAATTATTGCCTAGCAATGCGCTGATTATGATTGATTTAGGCAAGTCAGAAATGACGCAAGGCAGTCCCGAAAACATCACCTCTGCTGTTGCACATTTAGAGCGCGCAACGACGCTGGAACCATTTAACTCCTTTGGTTGGCGCCAGCTTGCTACGGCCTATTCCAAACAACATAACGAACCGATGTCGCATTTAGCACTGTCGGAAGAAGCACTGCTGGACGGCGATGTGGCGCAGACCATCGCGCAATCGGATTTAGCCATTAATTCGCTAACGAATGCTTCGGCAAAACTGCGTGCGCAGGACATCAAAACACGTGCATTGCAAATGCAAAAAGAGCAAGCCGACGCCAAGTCGATTTTCTAAAAAACACCTTTTTATTTCGTGTAATTTTGCTATGGTCATGCCTTCAACAAAGGAGCCATCATGTCTATTTTTCGCATTCTTTCTACTACGGTTTTATCACTTACTTTCGCAACTGCGGCCTACGCAGAAACCGCTGCTCCGCTTACAAAAGTGGACGTGCAAGCTATCGTAAAAGAAACGCTGATTAACGACCCTGAAATCATCATGAATGCGCTTGAAAAATTGCGCCAGCAAAAAGCAGAAGATGCTAAAAAAGAAGGCCGCGCGGCTATTGATAAAAACAAAGCGGAATTATTCGCTGATGCGAACTCTCCGTCGATTGGCCCCGCAAATGCAGATGTGACCGTGGTTGAGTTTTATGATTATCACTGCGGATATTGCAAACATTTCCTTGGCGATTTGACCAAGCTGGTATCAGCGGATAAAAACGTCCGCGTGGTGTTTAAAGATTTCCCAATTTTGAGCGAAGACTCTGTGACAGCTGCCCGTGCAGCGATTGCAGTAAACCGTATCGCTCCAAAAAAATTCTTTGATTATCACACAGCGTTGATGGCAGAAAAGGGTAAATTCGATGAAGCCCGCCTGCTTGAAATCGCTAAATCAAACGGCATTGATAGCGCAAAACTTAAAGCAGAAATGGCAAAACCAGAAATCACCGCGATGCTGGATACCAACCGCAGAATCGCGGGTGAATTAGGTATTCGTGGCACCCCAGGCTTGGTGATTGGCAACGAAGTGATTGGTGGCGCAGCATCGCTTGAAGAGCTGCAAGAGTTGGTTGCAAAAGCACGCGCAGCAAACTCGAAGAAGTAACTCCTTCATCCCGAGCGTAGTCGAGGGATCCTTCGACTACGCTACACTTCGCTCAGGATTTCAGATATCTAGCCACTCGTAATGCTCACGATACGTACGGCTTAAGTTTTTTTCCGCCATCGCTTCTAAAATTTCTTTGCAAATTCTATAAGTATCAATCGACTTCTCGGTCTTGCTGAAGTGATGTTCGCTATGCAGGAATATCTCGTTTAAGATAACCGGTTTCCACTCATAGCCATCATGCACATCGACACGGAAATACCCCGCAAACCCTATGCTCTGATATTGTGCGAGATGATTGGTGTGCAGTTGCTTGCACTCCG
>JAYTDB010000229.1:0-5388 GCA_043736135.1 Rickettsiales bacterium | reverse complement strand
ATAAAATTTTACAGAAATTGGTCGTAGAAAGCTATGAAGTTTGTCATCCCGAACGTAAGTGAGGGATCTCTGCATGAAAAGTTATTATGTCTATTTTATTACAAACTGGAATAATAACGTGCTTTATATCGGCGTGACAAATAATCTGCAAAGAAGAATGTTTGAACATAAAAACAAGATGATTGATGGTTTTACAAAACGCTATAACTTAACAAAATTAGTGCATGTAGAGCAAACAACGGACATTCAAGCCGCCATCACTCGAGAGAAAGAACTAAAGGGCTGGCGTAGAGAGAAAAAAGACAAACTCATTGAGCTTCACAACCCCAGTTGGGATGAATTAGATGCTACATAATATTGCAAAGATCCCTCGCTTTGCTCGGGATGACAAGGATAAATCATGAACAAGCTCGCTGAAATTTGTGACAAAAAACGTGAACATGTCGCCGCCCAACAATGGCGCCACCCCGAGGCAGAGCTGCTTTCGCGCGCGCAATTAGTTGAGCCGCCGCGCGGTTTTATCGAAGCCATCCGAAAAACA
This sequence comes from Rickettsiales bacterium, assembly GCA_043736135.1. Taxonomy (GTDB): domain Bacteria; phylum Pseudomonadota; class Alphaproteobacteria; order Rickettsiales; family SXRF01; genus JAYTDB01. The sequence continues at coordinate 4,847 of JAYTDB010000229.1, read as the reverse complement.
TTGGCAGCGAATAACGTTGCCCTCATCGCCGAAATAAAAAAAGCATCGCCGAGCAAAGGGCTTATCCGCGAAGATTTTGACCCAGCTACGCTTGCAAAAGCGTATCTTGCTGGTGGCGCCACCTGCCTTTCTGTGCTGACCGACGAACCGTATTTTCAAGGTGCAGATAGCTATTTATCCGAAGCGCGAAATGCCGTCCATTTACCGATATTGCGCAAAGATTTCATGATTGATCCCTATCAAATTATTGAATCGCGCGCACTCGGTGCTGATTGTATTTTGCTGATTATGGCTGCGTTATCCGACGCACAAGCACAAGAATTAGAAGCCTGCGCCCACGCGCTTTCTATGGATGTACTCGTAGAAATTCATGACGAAGAAGAATTCGCCCGCGCAGCAATGCACCTCACCTCGCCCTTGCTGGGCATCAATAACCGTAGCCTAAAAACGCTGGATGTTGATTTGCATACGTCTGAAAAACTTTCAAGGAATCTAAGCGCGGGTAAAATTGGTGTGTGCGAAAGCGGCATTGCTACAAATGACGATATTAAACGAATGCAAAAATCAGGATTCAACGTATTTTTAGTCGGTGAATCCTTGATGCGTGAAACCAATGTGACAAAAGCAACGCAACAACTTTTGGGTGTGTGATATGGACATTTTTTTTCAATCACTAGACAGCCAAGAAATTATTGCACTGGCGTTTTTTTGCGCCTGTTGGACAGGTTATGGTGTTTACGCAAAGCATGACTGCCGCAAGGACAGAAGCCTGCTTGCCGTCACCAATCGCTATCGCTATCAGTGGATGCAGGAAATGATTGCGCGTGATAATCGCTCGGTGGATGCTATTATGATTGGCAATTTAATGCGCAGCATTACCTTCACCGCAAACACCACTATTTTCATCATCGCTGGCCTGCTTGGCATGCTCAGCTACCACTCGGAAATCGCTCACATCATAAATGCCATACCCTACGCGAAACCTTTAACTCCAGCGTTATGGGAAATCAAAGTTCTTGTCCTTTTATTGATATTTATTTACGCCTATTTTAAATATACATGGTCGCTACGCCAACATAATTACAGCAGCATTTTTGTAGCTTCCACACCTGATCACACCCGCACAGATTTTGATCGTAACGCCCTTGCACACAAAGGTGCATTTCTTGCGAGCAATGCCGCCGAACATTTCAACCACGGCCAACGCGCTTATTATTTTGGTATCGCAGTACTCGCTTGGTTTGTGCATCCCTATTTATTTATTGCTGCTACCGCATTTGTGCTTTTTGTTTTACACCGCCGCGAGTTCCGCTCTGCCACACTCAAAAATTTAGATCAATGACTTTGCCGCAACGCCGCCCTTGGTCTGATTTTTCTGACGTCCGCTCCAGCACTGCGGTGCACGGCGCACGCGATGTCTTACCCGAAGAATTGGTTGCAATGCGCGATCATAAACTCGCACAGCGCAAAGCAGCTTGCGGCGGGCATGACCCGATTGCTATTTGCCTCGCTTATGCGCAAGAAAAATTGATTTACGATGAGTATGGAAAACCCGTTGCTGTGGATGCCGCCACTTATGCCGTGACACCACGCGCCAATCGCGTGAATGTTTTTGGTCATGCCTACCGAAGCGATGCAACGTTTTTACAGCATCAAACCCTTGCTGATATTGTCATTGGCGCAGCGATTCACCTGTATAACACGCAAGGTTGGATAACCGTTTTATATGATGGGTTACGCACGGTGGAGGCGGCATTCAAGCTTTATAACTTCGCGACCGATGATGATTTGCAAGCAGGCCTGCTCGCTCTCCCCGGCTATAGCGCGCATAACAAGGGGCTTGCCGTTGACAGTATGATGGTGGATGCACGCAGCGTTGAAGTGGATATGGGCGGGCATTTCGACCACTTGGACATGACCACCAATATGCGTAATTATGATGGCGATAAAATTACCGAGGCAGCAAAGAAAAATAGGCTCATTCGTGAGGCGGCATTCTTGCGTTCTGCCTTCGCACAAAATCTTCTTATCGCTCCATTGCGTAGTGAATTTTGGGATGATCGCCCGCCAGAAAATCATGCAGATTTATGGCGCGTACTCGATTCTGCTGCGCGGGTGAGCGGCGTCGATTTCCCACTCAACCGCGAGGCTTATGAGCAGTGGAATTACGCGGATTTCTTAGATAATTGGAAGAAAATATTTTCTGGTCATGAAGAAAAATTATTGACAACAATCGGCGTAACTCTGCCACCTGAGACAGAAAATTTCGAGATGTATCACGGCAATTATCACCCGATTTATTGCCGTAATTTACGCAAGTTCGGAAAAAATCTCACGGATTGAGCCCGCAAGCGCTTCCATCTCTAACTCAGGTATATGCGCTTGCGCTTTTTCATCGCCGTTCAACCACTGCGCGCTTCCCATTTCCACCAGCATTTCAGCAAAGTCAGCGGGCTTCGTATCAACATGCTCCTGCAGGCGTAAAATATAAAGTGGCTTGCCTGTCGCGTAGGCTTCACTCATCATATTAACGGAATCATTGGTGACAATAAGCACATCACTTAAAGCGAGAATACCTGCATACGGATTATCACCATCGCCATCAAAAATCATGACATTGGGGACACTATAAAATTCTGAATGTAACGCAAAAATATTATCAATACCCGTGCGCCGTGAAGTGGTGATGAGCAACGAGCCACCATCGCGTTCAAAGGCCGCCCTAAGCTCAATCAAAGCTTCCTGCATGTTTTCTAAATTCAACTGATATTTATTGGTACTACCGCCAAAAAGCACGCCACAACGCGACGATGGATAAGGAGAAAATTTAGCCTCCCATTTGACGCGTGCGGCAGCTAATCTTTTATCCGTGATATTATGCAGCGCGAAATAGGTTTTGATTACATTCGCACCATCCACCTTGTCATGCGCCATCGCAATCACCATATCAAATTTTGTGGGTGACATTTGCGGGTCTTGAATGTGAATAAATTTTGTTGTCGCTCCGTTGTTTTTTTTCACTTTTTTTCTGAGCGCCGCCGATACCAGCGCGGCTTTCCGCCCACAGCTAATGACCACATCATACCCCGCCACATCTGGGAAAGAGCGCGTTACAGGAAGAAAACAGCTAAGTAAAAACGCCGCATTCGGCAAATATTTCCATGCAAAATTGATAGCGATTTTTTCTTCCTTCAGCGTACAATTCATCGCCTCTGCTAGCGCCCGCACCTGCGCTGCCATACCTGCGCTGCCATCGGTGAGACCTAATGCTTTCATATCAGCCCACCACTGTTATCCCGAGCATCGCCGAGGGATTTTTTCAAAGATACTTCGACTTCGCTACGCTCTCGCTCAGTATAAGAATTATTCATATCAAGCCCTGCGCTTTAAATGAAAAATGCTTTTTTCCACCCACAATCACATGGTCGTGAATGGCAATGCCCAGCGGTTTTGCCGCCGCAATAATTTGCTTGGTAATTTCAATGTCATCTTTGCTGGGTGTCACATCCCCCGTCGGATGGTTATGCGTCAGAATAAGGCTCGCAGCGCCCACCTCTAGCGCGCGCTTCACCACTTCACGCGGGTAAACAGGCGTATGATTAATCGTACCTTCGCTTTGCTGCTCATCGGCAATCAACTGTAATTTGCCATCTAAATACAGCACATGAAACACCTCGGTTTCTTTTTGCCCAATATGCATACGGCAATAATCAAGTAGCTGCGTCCAGTTTTTAATCACCGGCTTATCCATTGTTTCTTCTTTGAGCAGTCTGTCCGTCGCCGCTTTTGCAACTTTAATCGCTACCACCGCCGCATCATTGACCCCCTCCACTTTCAGCAAGTTTTCTGGGCTAGCATGTAGTACACCGCCGAATGTTTTGAATTTTGCGAGCAGCGATTTCGCCATCGGCTTCACATCGCCCATCGGCTTGGCGGGAAATAAAATCATCTCTAGCAGCTCATAATCCGCGAGCGCATCCGCACCACCTTTTAAGAACCGCTCACGCAAACGCTTACGATGGCCAGTGTGTTGTGGTTTAGCTGTGGCGATGTCATCCGACATAAGGCGGCAAATGCAGCCCCTTAGGCGAGGCAGTAAATATTTCAAAGCCATCTTTGGTCACAGCAATCGTATGCTCAAACTGCGCCGACAAGCTCTTATCACGGGTGGTCACAGTCCAACCATCATGACGATTCAAAATAGTTGCGAAGTGGCCAGCATTTATCATCGGCTCAACGGTAAAGAACATGCCTTCTTTCAGCACTGCCCCCTCGCCTTTATCGCCATAATGCAGCACGCTTGGCGAGGTATGGAATGTTTTGCCGATACCATGCCCGCAATAATCGCGCACCACAGAATAGCCATGTTTCTCCGCATAGGTCTGAATCGCATAACCAATATCCCCCAGCGTTGCACCGGGTTTTACTTGTTGAATTCCGAGCATCATCGAATCATAGGTCACTTGCGTCAGACGTTTTGCTTTGATGGAAGGCTCTCCCGCCCAATACATGCGGCTAGTATCACCGTGCCAACCATCAACAATCACCGTCACATCGACATTGACAATATCGCCATCTTTCAGCCTGAAATCGCTGGGAATACCATGACAAACAACATGATTCACCGAGGTGCAGATAGATTTCGGAAATCCACGATACCCAAGCGGCGCGGGAATCGCATTATGCGCGAGAATCATATCATGGCAAAACTGGTTGATTTCATCAGTCGTGACACCTGGCTGCACACGCTCGCCAACGGCATCCAGAATTTCAGCGGCAAGTTTACCTGCCACGCGCATTTTTTCAACGTCTTGCGCGGTATGAATAAGGATAGGTCGTTCGTCTTC
>JAYTDB010000228.1:0-1945 GCA_043736135.1 Rickettsiales bacterium | reverse complement strand
TTCGCATCGGGTCAAGTGCCGTTATAAAAAATCATGGAATATGTGAACCAAAATGGACGGCTAATTGCTAAGGAAAACGCTGCTGTATCGCTTGCGGATCGTGGATTTCGCTATGGTGACTCTCTGTTTGAGACGATTCGTCTTGAAAATGGGTATCCGTATCAGTGGGATTTCCACATGGCACGGCTTGCGGGCGGCCTTGCCGCCATTCGCATCGATTTTGCTATAGAATCGTTAAAATCCCTGTCGGATGAGCTGATTTATGCCAATGCGTTATCGGATGGGCTGCTGCGGATTCAGATTTCGCGTGGTGAGGGCGGGCGTGGCTATTTACCTGATGCAGATAGCAAACCTACCTTGGTAATGGAAACCATGAAGCTGCCCGTGCCACCCGCAGAAGCCATCACGCTATGGCAATCAACCTATGAAAAAATTAGCGATAAATCGCTACCTGTTCAGCATAAGCTTTCGCAAGGGTTGAATTCGACATTGGCGCGAATGGAAGCGGCGGATAATGGTTGCTTTGATGCGCTGATGATGAATGCGCGGGGTGAGATTTGCGAAACCAGTTCGGCGAATATTTTTTGGTGCAAAAATGATGTGTGGTACACGCCCGATCTATCCTGTGGCGTACTTGCGGGCAGCACGCGTGCGGCTTTGTTGCGATTGCTGGGTGATAAAGCCAAAGAAACAACTGCAACGCTTGCGGAAATTACTCATGCCGATGCTGTTGTCATCTGTAATGTTGCCTGGGGAGTGGTTGCGGTAAATCGCATCTTACCACTTGATTTATCGTGGGAAAGCGAGTTACATGCAAAAAAGCTCAATGATTTATACTACTCAGATATTGGAAGACTCTCATGAAAAAAGCAGTGCTTATCGGATTATTGGTTTTTGTTGTAACCAGCCTAAGCGCGCTGAGCGTGAGTTGGTTTTTGCAGGCACGAAATATTAAAAATAACATCACACATGTGATGGCTAATATAGACCCATCTATGGGCAATTTGCAGGCAGAATCGGTTGAGACAAGTGGCTTTCCTAAGCGCTTAATCGTGACCATTAAAAATCCAAAATTCACACTGAATCAGGCGACTGTTTTGCCGCTGATGTATAAATATATCAGTGCGAGTTCTGGCAATAGTGCTGGCGTTCTTGCGCCCCCACAATTTACCGCAGGTACGGTAGAGGGCGCACAAAATGGTACGATTGAGCTGAGTGTTGATATGCTTTCCAGCAAAATGGATTATCGTAGCACGGGTAGCACAACAGTTACGCTGCATGATGCAAATGGTGTGGCAAGCTTAGTGTCGCAGCCTGATGCGGATACCGTGTGTTCGGTGCAATTTAGCAAGAATATATGGGCGATTTTTACGCAAAATTGGGATTTCGCAAAACTAACCAACCCAGAAAATGCGCATAATTTGCGCAGCATCGATTGTGATGTGCCTGCTATGTTGGTGAGTAATACGACCAGCCAGCAAATGCTTTCATCGCAAGGCGGAGCGGCTATTCACATCGCCCGCGCAGAGGTTATAAATCGCCAGAATATGAGCGTGTATGTTAGTGCGACTGATAGCGAAATATTCCCTGCGGGTGATGATATGTATCACCGTATGATGGTTGCTTTTTCACCTGTTGGCAGCGTGGTGCAAAATATGAAATTATCACTGCTTGGTAAAACATCGTTGCTATTTGACGTTGCATTTGACGTGCCTGACAATAAAGAAGCTAAGGGTGGTCGTCAATTTACCGTGAATATCAAAAATATGCAGATTAAAAATGATGTATATAACAGCGGTGGTCAGTTCTCGTTGTCATCTGAGCCTCAGGGTGAGACCGAAAACATCGCACTCAAAACCGCATTTTTGACGGAGTTTGGCGCGAAACAAAGCGATTATGCCAAAGATATCATTGATAATATGTTGACGCAATTAGAGCTCGCACC
>JAYTDB010000227.1:0-6253 GCA_043736135.1 Rickettsiales bacterium | reverse complement strand
TGTGGTTCTTGCGGCAAATAACCAATGCGCGCGCCCTCGGCTGCCCATGCTTCACCGTTATATTCTTTATCCAGCCCCGCCATAATTTTCAGTAACGTCGATTTACCCGAGCCGTTTGGCCCCAAAACGCCAATTTTCGCGCCAGGGAAAAACGATAGATACATGCCTTCCAGCACTTTTTTCCCGCCTGGATAGGCTTTAGAAAGGTCTTTCATTACATAGACGTATTGGTAAGAAGCCATTGTTTTTCCTTGAGGTTTTTTCTAAATGATTGTCATTAAAACGTAATATATTATTTTATGATAATGTATTAATATAGTTTATAGCAAAAAAGCAACATCATCTTGAGGCTGGAGTGGGTATGAAAGCGTTATTGGGTAAAATGGCAAAGGGTGCCGCTGCATTGTTTCTGGTAGGTGTGGCGTTGACGCTTGTTTCTGTGCCGCTTGCGACCGCGATGGGGTCCGCAGGGTTGCTTAGTGCTGCTGTTGTTTCGCATGTGGCAGGGCAATCCGCTTTGTGGACGGGGGTGTTCTTTGGCATGTTTGGTGGGTTAGCACCGCTTGCTGAAAAAGCTGTTGGCGCATTGTTCGGTGGTGAAGAAAAACCAGAGCAGCCACATATTATTATTAGCATCAAACGTGAGCAAGCCCAAGCTCCTGCCATCGAGCATGAACATGGGGCGGATACGAAGCATGTGGAGCGGTTGCAAGCACAACGCGACGAAATGATGAGAAATACTACGCTTGGCACTAGCGCATCGATTTAGATTTAGGAAGTATTATTCATGGTCAGTAAATTCCAAGATTTAGCATCATACGAGCGGAACATGCAGATGTATGCGAATCACATGCGAAGCGATGCGATGACTGGCGCTATTTTTGGTTTGCTCGATGCAGGTATTTTTAAGAAATCACCGACTGAGAATATTATTTCGAGTGCTGCGGTTTCTCTTCTTGGATCTGGGTTAAGCGTGGCTATGGGCGAGAAGCTCACGGCGGGGCATTTTCTAAGTAGTATGCTGACGACAACGGCGGTGAGTATGGCCACCTATTATGCGGCGCATGGGCTGATGTTGCATAATGATAAAGACCATAAGCCACATGAGTCATGGTCACAAAAATTAGCCGCTCAACCGTCGCAAGAAATGTGTTTCTCGCGCTAACGTTTTACCCTATTTAAATAATTGTTTAAATGCGATTGCACATCCATTGTTGCTATTTACACTAATTCCCGTTTGATATATCCCATTGCCACTGCCTGTTGCGCAGGTTGAATTTGTTGATGCAATTACCTTTCCGCTCCATGGATAGCCATCATCCATTTTTCTATCAATTGACGCGGTATTTGATGCGGAAATTCCTGGGTTTCCTGAGCCCCATTGTCCTGTGGTTGTTAGGCCAAAGTACACTAAAGAATGACCATACTCGCCAGCAGGAAAAAGGTCTGCTATCAGCGGCCCCCAAGTGCTACCCCCCGTGTTGTTTCCAAGCAGACCAAACAGTGCAAAACCAGCACCAAAGGGATCTGCAGGAACATTGACGTTGGGTATCCAATTTTGACACCAAGCACCTGATCGTGGCGATGTACAAGGGGTTGCGTAATTTCCGCCACCTGAATATTGTCCGGTAATTAAACCAGCATTAGCGAGATGCTGGAAAATATAAAAGCCTTCCATAGTGTTCCCGCCGCTTGAATTTCCAGAAAAATATCCTGAATCATTTTCAATAGTACCATTTCCATTGCCGTTGCAGGTCGCCACTTGTGGTGTTGTATCACTACTCCCGCATCCTGCTTTTGCACCCCAGAACTGGGTGGCATTGGCGCAGTCTCCTGGAAGACAGTTATATTTATTAATGAAAACGTTGGCGGCAGTTGCATATTTTTCTACCTGTGAAACGGCTGAGCGGACTTGCGCATTTTCTATCATGCTTTTCCCCGCCACAACTCCACCCAAAACTAATCCAATGATGACCAGCACTATACTCAATTCGATGAGTGTAAATCCATGTTTACGATTTAAATGAGGGGGGGGCGCATGCCATTATCCTAACGTTTTTCTTTAAAGAATTTCTTTAGTATCTCAGCGCATTCAGATTCCTGAATGCCACCATATATTTCTGGCGTGTGGTGGCAGGTGGGCTGGTTAAAAATCCGTGGGCCTGATTCTACGCCACCGCCTTTAGGGTCAGTGGCACCAAAATACACCCGTTTGATGCGGGCAAAGGAAATCGCAGTGGCACACATGGGGCAGGGTTCTAACGTCACATATAAATCACAATCGATTAATCGTTCGCTGCCCATTATTTCGCAGGCGGAACGAATTGCGAGCATCTCTGCGTGTGCGGTAGGGTCTTTTAGCTCTAAGGTGCGGTTGCCAGCGCTTGCGATGATTTCTCCCGCCCGTACAATCACTGCGCCGATGGGCACTTCACCACGAATGGCAGCGGTATGTGCTTGCTCGAGTGCAGCTTGCATGAAGCTCATTTTTTACGGAACGCATCCAGAGAAATAATTTTGTCCACACCATCATCCGCGTTGTCATCTGACGCTTCATCAGACTCATCGGTCTCACCGATAGACGGAATAAAATCATCATCCACTGCGATGGCTTGAAATTGCAGATCGAATTTAATGCTCGGGTCAGCAAAAGCCGTAAGTGCTGCAAATGGGACAGTCAATTTTTCAGGTGCGCCGCCGAAAGAAAGCGTGATGTGGAATTGATGCTCTTCCACTTTAAAATCCCAGAATTGGTGCTGCATCACGATGGTGATATCAGTGGGATATTTTGCCCGCAATTGATCGGACATTTTAACGCCAGAATGCGAGGTGCTGTACGAAATAAAGAAATGATGTTCGCCCGGCAAACCTTCGGTTTGCACACGTTTTAGAATGTCGCGCACCATGCCGCGCATAGCAGCATCAATCATCGTCGGATAATTAATCATATCTTCAGTCATAAAACCCCTTAATTTGTATGATTTAATTGTATCGTAATACTTTGAAATAAGCAATGCTGAACATTCAGCTAAAATACGAGTTAATTTTGCGGAATATTTAGGCGAACTGTCGAATAATATTAAATTTTTATAAATGGTTAGGTGGTATTCTGAATGTATGAAATACCATAACCTACATCGTTTGTGCGGTAATGAGCAGGGCGCAATCGCTTTGATTTGGGCGATTATGTTGCCCGTTGCTGTGGGCTTCATTGGGTTGGGTGTAGATGTTGGTTTTTGGTATGCCTCAAAACGCGATTTGCAAAATGCCGTAGATGCCGCAGCAATTGCTGCAGCATATGATCTTTCGGTTGGCAGTCCGCAATCATCGACAATGCTTGCAACCGCAACCTATGAATTGGCGCGCAATGGTTATGCTGCTTCTGATAAAGTGGTGTTGACGGTGCATTATCCTCCTACATCTGGCGCTTATACGGGGAGCACACAAAGCGTACAAGTTGTCGCGGCTCAGCCGCAGGTTCGATTATTCTCCAAAATGTTTTTGGCTTATGATCCTACTGCGAATGTATCCGCGACAGCAACTCGTCAGCCGATTGGTTCGGCATGCGTTTTGGCGCTCAGTCAAACTGCCAATAATGCCGCGTATTTTCAAGGTAGCACCACAGTAAATCTCAATGGTTGTTCGGTTGCGTCCAATTCCTACACAAGCAGTGCAATTGCTATTTCCGGCAGCTCAACACTCAGCGCCTATTCGCTTTATACGTCTGGTGGTGTTTCCCAATCGGGCTCATCACATTTGACGACCACAGCATCTACCGTGACCAATGGGACACAATTAACGGATCCATTCGCAAACGTGGCGATACCCAGCTATAGTGGTTGTAATAAAAGTAGTTATAGCGTCAACGCGACAGCGACTATTAGCCCGGGGGTATATTGTAACGGCATGGATTTTAAGTCGAAGGCCGTGGTCACTATGAATCCGGGGGTATATATTGTTGATCGGGGGAGTTTCAACGCGGGTGCGGGTGCAAAAGTGACCGGTACTGGAGTCACTATTATTTTAACGAGCAGCACGGGCGCTAGCTATTCCACGATAACGGTGAATGGTGGTGCAACCGTTACACTTTCCGCGATGACCACGGGCTCTACTGCGGGATTGCTTTTTTATCAGGATAGACGGGCGCCTGTTGCAACGAACTCAAATAAAATTAACGGGGATTCCACCAGCAGCTACACGGGCGCTCTGTATTTCCCAAAACAAGAGCTACAATTTTCGGGCAATAGCAGCACCAATGGTGGCAGATGTACCAAAATTATAGCAAACACCGTTACGTTTATTGGTAATTCATATTTGTCAAACACCTGTCCTGCGTCGGTTGCTACGGTGAATACGCAAGGGCTTGTAACGCTTGTGGAGTAGTAGATGAAGAATCTACAACGATTGTTGCGTGATGAAAATGGTGGGCCAACCATAGAGTTTGCAGTGGTAGCGCTGTTTGCGTCGTTATCTGTTCCAGCCGTGATAGATGTGATGACGTTGTTGAATTCAAAAACAGAGCTATCTTCGGCCACACGTGCAGGGATGCAATATGCGCTAAAATACCCGACAGATGCCGTAGGTATTGAGACAACGGTAAGAGATGCGGCAGGCGCGAATGAGATATCCGTCAATAGCCGACAATTTTGTGAATGTAATCATTCGGTAAATTCTTGTTCGGCTGCCTGCGCTACGGGGGTGACGATGATGAAATATAGCGAGATCGTTGCCACCCACAATATTAGTCAACGTTTTAATTATGAAAATGTTTATCCCCACAGTTTAACAACAACTATTACGGTGCGCACACAATGAAAAAAACACTTACATCATTTGTGAAGAGATCAGACGGCAGTGCGGCTGTTGAGTTTGCATTGGTGGCGCCGGTATTCTTTACCGTTATTTTTGGTATTATTGAATCAGGCTATACGTATTTATCGTATAATAGCATGCAGTTTGCTCGTGATCAGGCGGCGCGATATGCCATGTTGCATCCACTGGCCACTAGCGATCAAATTAAGAGCCAAATTACTAGCCATTTATTTAACATACCTGCGCAAGGTTTGGTGTTAACTGTAGAAAATCAGACCATCAATAGCAAAAGTTATAAACGGATTGTATTAAGCTATCCCGTTGATAGCGTTGTGAGTGGCGCATTTGGCAGTGAACAATTGACGCTTTCCACGGAAACAACCGTGCCAACGATTCCGTAATCTACTTTCCTTTCGCATCTACCCGTGCTAATCGGGATGGATGCGACCATTCTTTCATAAACAGCCCTCTGTATTGCCAGGTTTTGGCATCACGATGGGCTTTACGCTGTTATATTTGCTGCTGATGGTGATTATCCCACTTTCAGGGCTGATAACTAACGCCGCAACACTGACATTTCCTGCATTCATAGCGGCGGTGACGTCTGAGCGGGTGATGCATTCCTATAAAATCAGCTTCGGCCTATCGATTGCGGCGGCACTCATTAATTGCGTGTTTGGGCTGGCGATTGCGTGGGTGCTGACGCGTTATAATTTTATCGGTAAAAAACTAATTGATGCGTTGGTCGATTTGCCGATTGCGCTACCGACTGCTGTTGCGGGCATTGCGCTTACGGCGATTTATGCGCCGAATGGTTGGTTAGGCAAATATCTTGAGCCGATGGGAATCAAAGTCGCATTCACGCCTTTGGGGATTTTAATTGCACTGATGTTCGTAGGTCTGCCGTTTGTCGTGCGTACCGTTGAACCGGTGCTCAAGGATATTGATAAAGAACTGGAAGAAGCCGCTGTGAGTCTTGGCGCCACAAGGCTGCAAACCTTCTGGCTGGTGATTCTGCCGAGTATTTTGCCCGCTTTGATGACGGGATTTGCGATGGCGTTTGCGCGCGGGTTGGGTGAATATGGTTCGGTGATTTTTATCGCGGGTAATTTGCCATATGTATCGGAAATCGCCCCGTTGATGATTGTCTCCAAACTCGAACAATATGATATTGCGGGTGCTACCGCGATTGCATCGGTGATGTTGCTGGCATCCTTCATTTTACTTTTTATTGTGAATTGGCTGCAACGCCTAACCGGTACGCGTAGCGTGGGGAGGCATTGATGGCAACGAAACCAACGTCCGAACCATTTGGGTTTAAAATAACCTTGACGCTCATTGCGCTTATCTATCTGACGGTGCTCGTTGCACTGCCTGTTATCGCGGTATTTATTGAGGCGTTCAGTAAGGGCGCTGAGTATTATGTACAGGCATTGCAAGA
>JAYTDB010000226.1:0-2791 GCA_043736135.1 Rickettsiales bacterium | reverse complement strand
ATCTTTGCGCGTTCGAGTAAGATTGCATCTTCTCTAGCGGGATGTAACGGCTCATAGACATCACGATGCGCGTCTTTTTGTGTGGCAAGCGCGGGCAGGGACAGATGCACAAAACCGCCTTTGGCTAATAGATGCGCCGTCAAATCATCCACATGCAAACGCTGCATGACGAGCACAATTACCCCTTTTTTCTTGTCGTTCAAACGCGTAGAAAATGTGTGGTCATACCAACGTTTTACCTGCGCGCGAGCAGCGAGATTCATGCCTTGCGCAGCACTCATCGGGTCGTCAATAATAAGAAAATTTCCGCCTTCACCCGTTGCCGTGCCCCCCACCGAAGTGGCAAATCGAAAGCCGCGCTTGGTCGTTTGAAATTTATGTTTTTCATTTTGGTCGCGGGCGAGCTGTGTATGTGGAAATAAATTTTGGTACCAATCGGAGGTGATTATCTGACGACAATCGAGTGAATGTTTGACGCTGAGTGTTTGCGAATAGCTCGCCGCCATAATCCGCGCGCTGGGGTCATGTCCCAAAATCCACGCGGGCCACGCAATGCTCACACATTGCGACTTCAGCATACGCGGAGGCATGTTGATGATAAGGCGGGTGATGTCGCCTAAGCGCGCCGCTTCTAGATGTTCTGCAATCACATCAATATGCCAATTCGGTGCATAGGTCGCGGCGGGGTCAACCGTTGCCAATGTTTTTTCAATGAAGCTAGAAAAATCGCGCGCCAGTAAATCGTTATACCAGTGCATTAAAATTCCTTACTGTGTCGCTGCATATAATGGTCGATGATGGCGATGTCTTTTTCATCGAGCTTTGGTGCATTCTCCGGCACGCCATCCTTTTTCGGACGCTGTTTATCAATTTTAAGGGCGATTTCGGCGACTTGCGCTAATGCATCAATCAACGACGTGTTTTTGCCTATCATGTAATCATGGGCGAGGTTGGTTTTTTCTTTTTCTTCTTTGGTGTTCGTAAGTGGTGAGCTCGCGATGCCTGCAAGAATTTTATGCAGCAACAGACGATTCACATAGGTAACAAATTCAATATTGTCATATTTATCTAGATTTACAGCCATTATTTTCACTCCTCCTGATACGGAAAATGTCAGGCATTTTGCACTGTCAGGGAAGAGATAAAATAAAAGAAACTGATGATTTATGCGCTACGGCGTCAGTATAATCGCAGCGGCGACACGACGGTCTTCAAGAGCAAGAACGTTATAGGTGCGGCAAGCAGCACCTATATCCATCACATCCAGTGCAATGCCAGCTTCTTTAAGAGCGTTTCTAATTTTTGCAGGTAAAATTAGTTGTGGTTTGGTACAGCCAATAAGCAACAGGTCGATATAGCCTTCTTCCTCCACCACCATATCCAAGCTTTCAAGCGTGATGGGTTTGTCTGGCGACATTTGCCACTCAATCGTACGATCGGGAAAAATAATGATAGAAGTGGTGTAAACTTCACCACCGACCCTGAATTGGCCCGCACCATAGCCAGTCAGAATCTGCTTGCCCTTATTGGCAACAGGCGTGATATCCATAAAAAATCTTTATGGTTATTTTTTAGCTTTGTGGGCAGTATCCATAAGCTTCATGCCAAAAAATACTGAAATCCAACATGTAGCAACAAACGCAATCACTTTACCAAATTCGCCACCGGGCACCATAGCGCCAACCAAAATGCCAACCATAGGCACAGCTATTACTGCTACCACTAATTTTGACCACCAAATTGCACTCGACCAATCTACTGCTTTTTTACCATCTTTTATCATAGCAATCTCCTTGTTGTTGAAGTGACTTATCGTTTAGAAAGCGGGGTAAATTCACGCGGCTCAGAACCTGTGAACAGCTGACGCGGACGACCAATTTTATTTTTTGGATCTTCCGACATTTCTTTCCATTGCGCAATCCAGCCAACGGTTCGCGCTACAGCGAATAGCACAGTAAACATTTTCGTTGGAACCCCCATCGCACGGTAAATGATACCTGAATAGAAATCGACGTTTGGATAAAGTTTGCGATCAACAAAATACGGATCATTGAGCGCGATTTTCTCAAGTTCGATTGCGATTTTAAGCAACGGCTCATTAATCTGGCCAAGCTCTGCAAGTACTTCTGAGCAGGTCTTACGCAACACCGTCGCACGTGGATCATAATTTTTATACACGCGGTGACCAAAGCCCATCAGCTTCACGTTCGAGTTTTTATCTTTTACTTTTTCGATAAAGCTTGGAATGTTGCTCACATCACCAATTTCACGCAGCATTTTAATTACTGCTTCGTTTGCGCCACCATGTGCAGGGCCCCAAAGCGAAGTGATACCAGCGCTCATACAAGCAAATGGATTTGCACCTGATGAACCAGCAAGACGCACCGTAGATGTAGACGCATTTTGCTCATGATCCGCATGAAGAATGAGGATTTTTTCCATCGCACGAGCAAGCACAGGGTTAACCACATATTTTTCACATGGCGTCGCGAACATCATATGCAAGAAATTTTCAGCAAAACCCATGTCATTTTGCGGATAGATAAAAGGCTGACCAACAGAATATTTATGCGCCATAGCAGCCATCGTCGGCATTTTGGCAACCAGACGGAAAGCCGCTAGCTCACGTTGAGCAGGGTCATTTACATCCAGCGAATCATGATAGAATGCCGCAAGCGATGCTGAAGCACCCGCCATAACCGCCATTGGATGCGATGCACGCGGGAAGCCGCGATAAAGGAAATGTAGTTGCTCATGCACCATCGTATGATTGGTTATGCGTTTTACGAAA
>JAYTDB010000225.1:0-3715 GCA_043736135.1 Rickettsiales bacterium | reverse complement strand
AATAAATGTCCGAAGGTATTGAAGCTCATTTGACGCACCGAATAATTAGAAAATGAGCACAAAGAATAGTCAGTTTGTTCAAACTAAACAACTAAATAGTCGCAGCTAATTATCAGCTAATTAAACTGTCGCAATGTCTGGAGCATCCACGCATTTCATACCGACAACATGGTAGCCGGAATCCACATGGAGGATTTCACCTGTTGTGCCCTGTCCAAGCTCAGAAAGCAGGTAAACACCCGCACCACCCACATCTTCAATCGTCGTATTGCGGCGAAGCGGTGAATTCAGTTCGTTCCATTTTAGAATATAACGGAAATCGCCAATGCCGCTCGCGGCAAGGGTTTTTACAGGGCCAGCAGAGATACCGTTCACGCGGATGTTTTGCCCGCCAAGGTCAGCCGCGAGATATTGGATGCTTGATTCCAGTGCTGCTTTCGCAACGCCCATTACGTTATAATGTGGCACCACTTTTTCTGCGCCGTAATAGGTTAGGCTTACCAGTGAGCCACCGTTTGGCATTAACTTAGCGGCGCGTTTTGCAACGGCAGTAAATGAATAGCACGATACATTCATCGTGAGCAAAAAGTTGTCGAGCGAGGTATCAACATATTTGCCTTTAAGCTCGTTTTTATCAGAAAATGCGATGGCGTGCACAACAAAATCCAGCGTGCCCCAGCGTTTTTCGATTTCTGCAAAAGCCGCATCGACACTTGCCATATCGGTAACATCACACGGCAATATAAAATCTGAGCCAACTTCAGCTGCCAACGGACGCACGCGTTTTTCCAGCGCTTCACCTTGATAGGTGAATGCCAGCTCAGCACCTTGCGCGTTTGCGTATTGTGTAATTCCCCAAGCGAGCGATTTATCGTTTGCCACGCCCATAATTAAACCGCGCTTGCCTTTCATCAACGTTCCCGTTGGAATGGCAGGCGCGGTGTTGTCTAGTTTTTCAGATTTCATATTCAGCATAGCACCTAATTACTCAATGATTTTCCAGCTACCATCTGGTTGACGGCAAGCCGTACCAAAGGCATCTTGTTTTTTACCACCAACAACGATGGATTGTGTGTATTCGCGGCAATAATCACCATCAGCATTTTTATAATATGCTTTTGGAGTTACAGAGCCAGAATTACCTGTTTGCGCATTTTTCCACGGCAAAGTTTGGCCAGGTTGAGCGGTTTCTAGTGCTCGTTGTGATGTATCATGATACATCATCATATCGGCTCTATCCAAAGATCCGCCGATAGAGTTGCCAAGCACGCCACCAAGCAATGTGCCTGCGATCGTCGCGGTAGTTTGTCCAGCGCCTTTACCAATATTATGGCCAATAACGCCGCCACCAATCGCGCCAGCGATTGTGCCGATATCTTGTTTATTCACGCCGCCGCCATTCATAACGCCGCGACCAGGAGCGCCCCCCTGCTCGCAAGCAGAGAGTAAGGAAATAGCTGCTACAGCTGCAACCAGTGAAGAAAATTTCATAGTCTGTACCCTTCTTAAAATGATATAAGCCATATATACGGACGGTATATATTCCACAAACTTATCAGCTTTGCAATTGAATAGAGATGTCTGGTATGTTAAATGCATGTAATAAATAATTAGGGTATTTGCATTACCTTAATTCTGATGGGGCGCTCATGGTGTGTGATATGCTTAAAAATGCAAAAAATATTGATTATATTCGATATAAGGATGTCTGCTGTTTTAGCAAAGAACAGATTAGCAGCTATCCAATGCTACCTTATTTTGAGCATCCGTTTTAATAAGCAGGAATTATCATTCTTGGCCGCGCTTAATGTGGCTTCCGTATTGACTTCGCAACCACAATTACAAACATCAGCCCGCCAATAATAGCGAGCAATCCGCCCAGCCCCATAATGCCGAGTGCGGCTTTGACGTTCGGCGCGAGGGTCGCCGTACCAACAGTTTTACGCAGCACGCCGTAGCCGCCAGAATAGGCCAAACCCGATACGTGCATAATCTGCCCAATGCCGTAGACAATCGGTTGCCAATAAGCGAGCTTGGTAAGGGCTACGGGTTTATAGCCGAAGCGTGGTAGCATCAGATAAGCATAGCCCATGAATGCCAGCGTGATGCCGACGATGGAACCGTGATAATGCGCGGGGATGACGACGTTTTCACCGCTGATAAATGTACCCAAAATATTGCCGTAAATAAATAGAGTGAACGACATCAAGATGCATGACCAGAGCGCGCGATTATCACTGAAACGAAAACGGTGGAAAGTCAAAATTCCAGGCAAAATCCACAAGGCGAGAATGGTCGGAGCAACGCCGTTGCAGAGTATCATTAGATAGGTGAATGCATGATGGAACTCAGCGGTTTCGATGCCGTACATTAGGTAAATAACGGGAGCAAAACACGCTGATAATAACCCCACTGAAAACAGCATTGTCATCCCGAGCGTAGTCGAGGGATCTTTGTAATGTAAAGATGTCTCGGCTTCGCTCGACATGACAGATTTCGCAAGTAGCAACCACACCACCATCAGAATTTGCGTATGGGTGAATTGCAGCACATGTCCACCGCCCCAGAATAGTAGCTCAAAATATTGCTCACCCTCGATGACGGGCGGCATCAAGAAAAACGACCAGACGAAACAGCAGATAGCAATCAGCGCAATCCAGCCTGCGGAAAATAGACCAAATGCGATGGGTTTCTCGTAATCACTGCTAATGCGGGAACTCGACAGTAGTTTTACGAGCATGAACAAAACACCACATAATAAAAAGCCTAGGCTCAAGAAAAATAGTGGGCTTGATATGGTCGGAATATAATTGCTCATGAACGCCACCGCTTTTGGATCGGCGGGCGAAATCATCATGAAGCCAATACAAAGCGCAAAACAGATAAGCGCCGCCTCCTCCAAATAAGGCATGAAATGCTTGCCGTTCGCGGTTGTTTGCGACCAAAAAAGACAGGCAATAGCAAGAAACCAGAGTAGCACCGATAAATCGACATGTACTACCAGCGCATCTTTAAAAATACGTTGAATTTCAACATTATCCGACAATCCTGGGGCGCGGCCAAATACCAACGTGAGTGAATATAGCCCGGCAATAGCCACGGCAAAGCAGCCAATTAAGAGCCAATAACGGGAAATGGGCTTGAGTTTTTCGCTGTTCATTCTATATATCCTGCCAGTTATGTATGTAAACAAATCTCATCGTGCGGTGATGCTCTGGCTTATCATGTGTGCTGCGTTAGTGGCAAGCATGGTGTTAGTGGGGGGCTATACGCGCCTTTCTGGCTCAGGTATGTCGATTACCGAGTGGAAGCCGATTCACGGCACCATTCCGCCTCAGGGCGACGTTCAGTGGCAGGAAGAATTCGAAAAATATCAAAAAATTCCCCAATATCAGCTTATCAACAAAGGTATGACGCTTGCTGAGTTTAAGCACATTTTCTGGCCAGAATTTTGGCATCGCATTCTTGGGCGTTTGGTTGGTATTGTGCTGCTTGTGCCGTTGATTATTTTTGCTACGACGTCGACTATCACTAAGCGTTTTTCATTGCGGATGCTGGGAATTTCGGCGCTGGTTGGTGCACAGGGCTTCATGGGCTGGTATATGGTTTCCAGCGGCTTGTCAGAAAATACCCATGTCAGTCATTTGCGTTTGGCGGCGCATTTGTCGTTGGCGCTGTTGGTTTTTGCGACGATATTATGGGCGATATTGGATGT
>JAYTDB010000224.1:0-2809 GCA_043736135.1 Rickettsiales bacterium | reverse complement strand
CTGTACGCAGCGTGAATGGTTGTAACATGCCCATATTATCCGACGATGCGATGATACGGTGTTTGTGATCTAGCAGCATCACCCGTGAGAGAGACCATTCATCCGCAGATAACATTGGCTCGGATTGCACGATAACGCGCGATTGTTCTTGCCAGTCGAAATATACACCGAGCACGCCAAGGGCTTTGCCATTGACTTCACCGCCTGTACGCACTGCGGCGGAATAGGCCGCCACCGATTGTTTGTTGTGGAGCGGGCATACCGTGATGTCATCGACGCAATAATCATCACCACTGGCCGTCTGAATAGCAGCACGGAACCAATATTCATTCACTACGTTCGTACCGATTACACCAGGGAATTTTTCAGGGTTTGAGCAGGCAATTACCTTGCCGTTGATATCAGCAAGCAACAGGTTCGTATAAACCGAATAAAAACGGTTGATAAGGCCGAGCCGTTTGGTTGCGTGAGCAGAATTTTCTGGCGACATTTCCGCCAATGCTTTTACCGATGCATCGTCCGTCGCCCACCAGCGCACGTCAGCGGTGCGTTCATACAAGTTGCGAACGATAAGCTGCACCAGCGTTTGCGACATCTCCGACAGGCGGTTGTAATGCGCTTGTTCAAATTGAGCGGCGAGCGTTTCCGTTTGCTCTGATATTTTCTTCAGCACCGTCGTGCGGAGTTCTTTTGAATTCGCTGCGGCTTGTGATGCGAGCGACTTTACTTCGGATGCCACAACGGCAAAACCTTTGCCATATTCACCCGCGCGCGCAGCTTCAATGGTTGCGTTGAGTGCGAGTAAGTTTGTATGCGCGGCGATGGTCTCATTCGTTCGCGCAAACTTCTGCACCTCGTTTTGAATGGTGTTGATAACGTGTTTGATTTGGTCTGACGACATAGCCTTATCCTACTTAGAATGAAACAGTGTGCCCTGTGTATTTTTTTTTATATTTTATTACTAGCATAAAAAACGTAAAGAAATTGCTAATTGAGGTGGGAATATAGCATTATTTTTTGCTTATTTTTCGTAAGTTTATGGCCTGTAAATATTGATTGACCAATGGTTAATTAATTATTAACATTCTTTAATTGAAAAACAGGGAAAGTGATGAGCGATAATCAAGATGATCCAAGGGTATGGGCTGGCAAAATACCTTTGGGCAGCGGCAATATTTATGCAGGATTTGATAATCGTAGTGCATCTGTTTTGCTAACGGCGGAAGAGCGTCGTGAAAAAGTTAAAATATACATGCAGGGTAATGATGCAGAATTTACTGCACAAACGATGCTGCGTAATCTGGTTGGTCACGATGGTGGGGTGAGCGCAACTGCCGCTAGTTTAGACGCGGGATTCTTGGCGCGACATGAAAAATTTGGTAATGAAGCGAAAGATGCCCTGAACGCGGCGATTACCAAAGAAGACGCAGAAGGAAAAAACGCGGGTGCATTAGCTGCAAGCCGTGAAAAATTTTACCGCTATTCAGGTAAGATAAATTCTACAGTCGGCAGCGTTTTGGTGCGCTAATAGAAGCCGCCTTCAGCAAGGCGGCAATCTAAGCAGTTTTCTTGTGATTCGAGCGAAGTAGCGCGAGTCAGCCATGAGCCGCGAAGCGCGCTCCATGTGATTTGCAGCAGCAAGTCACGGAAGCATTATATTACTTCGGCCCAATCATCATGACAATTTGCTTGCCTTCCGATTTAGGGAATTGCTCAATTTTAGCGGCTTCCTGAAACTGGTCAACGATGCGGTTAAGCACGGCAAGACCAATGTTTGTATGATCCATTTCGCGGCCACGGAAACGCATAGAAATACGCACTTTATCACCTTCGGCAACGAAGCCAGTGACGGCGCGCATTTTGATTTCCAAGTCATGCTTGTCAATCGTTGGACGCAATTTAATTTCTTTGATTTGAATCACTTTTTGTTTTTTGCGCGCTTCGTTGGCTTTCTTTTGAAGCTCGTAACGATATTTGCCGTAATCAAGGACTTTGCACACAGGAGGCGCGGCATTCGGCGAAATTTCCACCAAATCCAACCCTGCATTTTCGGCCATTTTGAGGCCTTCGGAAATGGCGACGACGCCAATCATGTTACCATTCTGGTCTACCAATCGGATAGAAGGTACAGAAATTTCGCGGTTGATACGCGGTTCATCAATCTTGCTCATACGCGAGCGATCTCCAGATTCAGCAAAGGACTCTCCTCAAGTGGTTTAAAAATATCGTAGCAGCAAAAAGTTAATGAACCCTTTGCGAACGGCACTTATGACCGATTTTTCATCCATTGGCAAGGATATTAAGCAGATGGCAATGCCTCCACCTGCAAATCAGCGATAGCCTGAGCTAGTGGGGTGACATTATTTGCTTCCGAGCCAAGGCGGCGGATAGCAACGCTGCCTTGCTCTGCTTCCTTCGCACCGACGACGAATAATACCGGTATTTTATTGTGGCTGTGGGCGCGAGTCCTCATCGCCCGCGCCGCCCATACCGTTCGGTGCATCGTCGTTGCGCATCTGTGCGCCGGTCACGTCGATTATTGAGTTCATGGGCTTCATGCGAAGTCCCCCAGCTCACGCACTGCGGCTTGCATCTCGCGCACACCAGCGGCCAGCGCGCGCCACTCGTCGATGGTCTCTTGTCTGCGGCAGTAATCATCCCAGGCCGCGCGTTCCGCCGCCGTCTGCGGCGCTTTGCAGATGGCAAAGGCCTCTGGCGACAACGGGTCTAGGTTCGCGAGCGCCTTTTCCCGCCAATGCGGGTCATCGGTCGCGATCCGCACGCAAACGGTTTTGCCGCTCGTCGTGCG
>JAYTDB010000223.1:0-3152 GCA_043736135.1 Rickettsiales bacterium | reverse complement strand
CCTGCCGCGCAAGAACAATTAGCGCAAGTAGCGAAAGCCGCAGGTGTCGATGCACTACCCATTATCGCTGGCGAAAAACCGGTGGCGATTACCACCCGCGCACTCAAAGAAGCCCGCCTCGGTGGCTATGATTTGCTGTTGCTAGATACCGCAGGTCGCCTGCATATCGACGAAGAATTGATGGGCGAATTAAAATCTGTTCGTGATCTTGCGAAACCTCTGGAAACATTGTTGGTCGCGGATTCGCTGACGGGACAAGACGCGGTGAACATCGCCAAGACCTTCCACGAGCAAGTGGGCATTACGGGTATCATTCTCACTCGCGTAGATGGCGATGGTCGTGGTGGTGCGGCGCTTTCGATGCGTGCCGTCACAGGCCAACCAATTAAATTTATCGGCGTCGGTGAAAAAATGGACGCGTTTGAGGAGTTCCACCCCGAACGTATCGCTAGCCGCATTTTGGATATGGGCGATATTGTCTCACTCGTGGAAAAAGCCGCCGAAAATGTGACGCAAGCCGAAGCGGAACAAATGGCGCAGCGGATGATGCAAGGGCAGTTTGATTTCAACGACCTGCTCGACCAAATGCGCAAAATGAAAAAAATGGGCGGCATCAGCTCGATGCTAGGCATGCTCCCAGGTATGGGCAAACTGAAAGATCAGCTGGAAAACGCCAATATCGACGAGAAAATGATTGCCCGCCAAGAAGCCATCATCCTATCGATGACCGCTAAAGAACGCCAACACCCTAAGCTCATCGGCGGTTCGCGCCGTATCCGCATCGCCAAAGGGTCGGGCACCACGGTGCAGGATGTCAATAAAATCCTTAAACAACAGCTGCAAATGGCCGATATGATGAAGAAAATGAAAAAAATGGGTAAAAAGGGAATGTCCCGCGGGGGCATGGAAAGTTTGATGAAATTCAAATAGTTATAACTTCATGACAACGCCGTCACATAGATTTTCCTGCCTGTCACATAACATTCACTGTTAAAACACCGACTTTCTTGGCAATATGTTAGTATATTAAAGCAATAATACTCACATGACCGACATACACACACACGAACCAACATTGGAAGAGAAAGTCAAAAAGCAGCTTGCCGCAGCCGAGCGGAAGGCGCAGCATTATGCACAGAGTGCGGGCAATTTCTTACAAGAAAAAGGCGCACTCAGCGAAACCACCAATAAAATCGCAGCTACCATCTCTAAAAGCGAAACCATCAAAATTGATGAAAATCAAGCACGCGGCATCATTCCATTTGTTGCAGGTGCATTGTCCGCTGGCATTGGCTTACTGCTTATCAAACCCGCGCAAAAAGTATCTGAATTCGCGTTTACGGGCTTATCGAAAGTAGTCACAGGCTTCGGCTTGTTTGAAAAAATTCCTTTAATTGGCGGCGCATTCACCGCAGTCGGTAATTTTGTCAAAGGCGCTGGTGAATATGTCGGCGCGGCTTTCCCTATCGCGGCGGCCCTCATCGGCTTTAAAATGTTCCAAACTGATAAAATCGTTCCACCTGAGACGGCTATGAATAAAATTATCGAGGCATACCCCGCCCCTGCGGGTGCGGCCGCTATTGTTGCTGGCGCAGTTGGCAATCCAAAAGCACTCCCTACCACGCCACTTGAGACACATACCAGCACGACCAAAACGTACAAAGATGGTGCGTTAGTAGAAGAAACAACTGCCACAAAAACTTCAGGTGGAAAAGCACCAACAGTTGGCGAAAAAGTCAACAATGCATTGCCTATCAAAACAGGACAAGTGGTCGGCGGCGTGTTGATGGGAGCGGCTGGCGTAAATGGCCTTCAGCGCATGGAGAAAAGTGCAGCTGCCCATGATGACACAGGCGTAAAAATTGCTGAAGTGCAAGCAGGTGCAGGCTTTGGTGGTGCCGCAATATTAGCAGCAAACGTTGCAGGCAAAGCTAAGCCACTCACACGAATTGTACCGGGTTTAGGCACGGTAGTTATTTTAGCCGATAGCGCATACAGAATACACGAAGAAGACCCTCAATTTAAAATGGCACGGGCTGCAGAAGCAGGAACAACCGCAGGTGTAGCAATTGGTTTGGGCTATTTAGGCACAATGGCAGCAGCGGCAGGAACGGGTGTCGCGGCGACTGTTTTAGCGCCAGCAGCACTAGTGGCAATTGGAGTAGGTGCTGTTGCTTATACGGGCAATGAAACGGTAGAGATGATTAAATCACAAGCAGGTGCAGCAGAAAGCCTTGAGCGTTTACGCAACCCTGATTTTGAGGTAAAAAACGTCAAAAATATTTTGGCGATTACACAAGAAATCCGCCCTGAACTGCAAAAAGCGGGGCTACTTTCCTTTGATGATAAAGGCAAGCCTGTGCTCGATATCAGCACAATAGGGAAAATGGATAAAGTGCGTGAATTGTTGCAAGAAAAACATGATAGCTATCAAGCAGAACAGGACAAAAATAGCCGTTGGTACAACTATGTTGATCCGCGCAACTACTATAAAATCACCGATGCCGAATCAAACGCTATCACTGCAAATGCAAATAAAGAAGCAATTGGCGGCTACCTAAAACGCTATGATGAATTCTTGGTCAATGCTCGTAAAACCATGGCAGAAAATACGGAGAAGATGGAACATAATACCACATCATCAGGCGGCTTTACTCCGAGCGCAACGCCACCTACTGCAAAAATAGAAGCAACTGAGAAAACACGTTAGACTGAATAACTTCTCTCTCATCATCCCACCAAGAATCTCGCTAGGCTGTGACAAAAAGCAACGTTTTTGAGAACCGCACCGTAAGCGTACGCCTTGTACGTGCGGAGCGGAAGCGCAGAGAACTAAGCGTTTGTCACAGCCTAGCGAGATTATGAATATTTCAGCTTCATCACGATGTCTTGCAGGATATTCACCTTCGCAAGGGCGGGATCAACCGCGGGGCCGCATTTCACCACCACTTTACCACGTAACCAGCAACGCGGAATAAACCGCCAGATAGTACCGCGATATTGACGGGAAAACACACTACCCCAGAGGCCGTTTAATGCGATGGGAATAACGGGGACGGCGTCGCGCTTAATCATCCACTCGATACCCGGACGAAACCGCCCTAGCCCGCCTGTGAATGTCAAAAATCCTTCGGGGAAAATACAGACTACCT
>JAYTDB010000222.1:0-5628 GCA_043736135.1 Rickettsiales bacterium | reverse complement strand
GGTCAACGCCCGCGCAAAAGCCGCGTGGCTGGGCAAGAATGATGTTGAGTGGTTCGTTCATAAGCCTATCATTAGCGAAGCTGCGCCTTGCTTACAAGCGATAAATCAAGCAGTGGCGGCTGCGTTAACCACTGTGACAATGTCGTCATAAAAATGAAACAAACACTTAATATATATCAACTACTCCCCCGCATGGATTTTGATTATAGTGGAGATATCAAAATAGATATACGGGGGCATTATGAACGAAACACCAAAAGATCACAGCATGGATTTTCCATTGCGAGAAAATGGCGAGCCATGGCTGAAGGATGTTTACAGGGACGGCGAAGCAAAAGCCGCCGGAAAAGGGCGTGAACGCCGCGAGCAATTGCGCCAACAAGGCCATCAACAAGCCGGCTCTTGGCTGCCCGCAGATTTGGTTCGAGAAGAGCGATATGAAGCGCCATCCAATGGGATACCAAAAACGGTTCCATTGGCGCGCGCTACTAAACCAGTTTCTCCTGATTCTTTAAATCAACCGCCGACGATTCCACTGAAAATGTCAGCCTACCAACCAGACTCAGGGGAACCTATAACCGTGCCATTGCGTATGGCGGGTAGCCCGCCATACGCAACGATGCGTCCGCCAAAACCGTCCCCCTTTGATGTGAAACTGAAAGCTGACGCAGCTGCAAACGCAGAGCGTGGTGAAAGAGTAGCTGCGGCAGTGAATGAAAAAGTGGCGGCAATGCTTGGCTCAGTTTTAGAAGAACATGCAGTTAAATCGGGTGTTGATTTGAAAAAAGAATGGGGTTTTGATCCTAAAAATGACCTTGTTGTGCGTGACGGCGAACCGCGGATGGTTGCTATTCGGTTGAAGCGTTATCGTTCAATGGAAGATCATAGTGAATTAGAGTCGACTAAAAAACAAATGAAAGATAGTGCGCTGGAGCAGATGGTCGCGATTGGTTTGCGCCCGAGCGAAGCTGAGTTGAAGATTGAAGAGATAGCACGAGAAGCGAGTGCTGCTGCAAATATTCCCTATCCGACTAAATGGCACGAAAAAGGCTTTGAGAACCATGTCGAGGAACGTCTGGGTGATAGGCAAAGTGGTGGCATCATTGTTCAGCAGCGGGTTTCCATTGAGATTCCTGAAAAAGAGCTTGCTCAGCGCCTGGGTGTTGGTAGTAGGGTAACCTATGCAAAGGGCGATGCATTGGCCGCAGTGAACGCCGAATTATTTGGCGATGACGGCATTCCGCGCGGCAGCCGCTAATCCATCAAATATTTAGCGGATTGCATCTCGTTTAAGCGCGAAACCGTGCGGGCGAATTCAAACGAACCATCGCCTTCAGGATAGAGATTTTCTGGCTTGGCAGCTGCTGTTGCAATCAGACGTACTTTGCGTTCATAGAGCGTATCAATTAATGTCACGAATCGTTTGGCTTCATTGCGCTTTTCAGGTGAGAGCTGCGGAATATCAGTGAGAATAACCGTATCCAAACGGTTGGCGATAGCCAGATAATCCGCCGCCCCGAGGGGCTTTTCACACAGCCCCGCAAATGAAAACCGCCCAATCGTATCGTCATACGACACAAAAGGAACGGTGCGCCCTTGCACGATAAAAATATCAGGTTTGCCTTCAGACGTAATGCCCAGATGCGATAGCGTGCTTGCAATAAATGCCGCAGCACCCGAATCCAGCGGGCTGTAAAATACATTTTGCAAACTGCGTAGCTGCAAATAGCGATAATCTTTTTGGCTGGAAAGTGAGGCAACTTTCATATTTGCTTCGAGTAGTTGAATAAATTTCACAAAGCGTTCGCGCTGAATACCACCTGTGTAAAGCGAGACGGGCGGGTGGTTCGAGGTGGAAACAATTGTTACCCCTAGTTCAAAGAGTGCCTCAAATAAACGGTAAAGCAAGGTCGCATCCGCCACGTCGGTTGCTTGCAATTCATCAAAGCAGAGCAGTTGGGCTTCCTTTGCAATATCGCGGGCGAGGGCGATGACTGGGTCTGCACCGCTTTTGCTGCGCGAGCCGCCTTTGCGGAATTCATGCATTCGTGCATGGACTTCTTGCATGAAAGCATGAAAATGCACGCGGCGTTTTTTGGGGATGTCTATGCTGTTATAAAATAAATCCATCATCATGGATTTTCCACGACCAACGCTGCCCCAAATATACAGATTTTTTTTGCCGCTGACCGTTTCGCGTTTGAACAGTTTGCCAAAAGTGGATTTGGGTTTGAGCAGCTGCGCACGCACGTCTTCTAGCAGCGGAATGAGTTTCCGTTGTGCCGCGTCATCATGAATCTCACCAGCGTTCACCAGCGTTTCATACGAAGATAAAATAAGGGTGTCGCTTTGCGCGACTTGCTTTTTGTTTTGCATTACTTTACAGCCTTGAGAGAGAATGAATTCTATAACCCAAGCGGCGAATCAATGCAATTAACCATTACACATACGGCGGAAGAATGTCAGCAGGCGGTCTATGAGGCGGCCAAAGCGGGCAAGCGTATTGCGCTGGTACCGACGATGGGAGCTTTGCATGCAGGTCACGCCTCGCTGGTGGCGGAAGCCAAAAAACACGCTGACTGTGTAGTAATGACGATTTTTGTGAACCCGACCCAGTTTGCGCCATCGGAAGATTTTGCACAATATCCGCGCACGTTGAAATCAGACATTGTGACGGCGCGTGCGGCAGGTGTGGATATTTTATATGTGCCAGATGTGGCGGATATGTATCCGAATGGTGCGGAAACGATTATTATCGTTGGCAGCATCGGCACTATTTTATGCGGCAAAACGCGTACGGGACATTTTAGCGGCGTTGCAACGGTGGTAGTAAAATTACTCAATCGGGTGATGCCGCATGTGGCGATTTTTGGTGAAAAAGATTTTCAGCAGCTCGCGGTGATTAAGCAAACGGTGAGTGATTTGGATATGCCGATGGATATCATTGGCGCACCGACTCTGCGCGAGGTGGACGGGCTGGCTATGTCTTCGCGCAATCGCTACTTAAGCGAGAACGAACGCAAATCTGCACCGAAATTATATGAGACGTTGCGCCTGTTGTCGCAGCGTTTGCTTTCAGGGCAAGAAGTACAAAAAACCTTGATTGAAGGCCACTCACTGCTGAAATATGCAGGGTTTGAGATGGAGTATTTAGAACTTTGCGATAGCGATAGCCTGCAACCGCTTGACTCGCTGCAGCAACCCGCACGCTTGATTGCGGCAGGAAAATTAGGTACAACTCGGTTGATTGATAACATAGCGGTGGAGTAGGTTATGTCATCCCGTGGCATGTATTTTTGCTAAGCAAAAATCATGAGCACTGGATCTCCATCAATAAGGCTGAGATCCTGCGCTAAGGCTTCGCCTTCCGCAGGATGACGGGTGTAACAGGAGGATTGATGAAAAACGAAGACGTAATCAATGAATTTAAAGCCGCAGGTGCAATGCTGGAAGGGCATTTTATTTTGTCCTCAGGTCTGCATAGCCCGATCTATTTGCAATGCGCGCGCGTGTTGATGGATGCGAATCGCGGCGAGCGTTTATGCAAAGCATTAGCTGCCAAAATCAAAGCAGCTGGCTATACGTTTGATGCCATTGTTGCACCTGCCATGGGCGGTGTGGTGGTGGGCTATGAAATGGGCCGTCAACTCGGTATTCCTACCATGTTCTGTGAACGCGTAGAGGGGAAATTTGAACTTCGTCGAGGCTTTTCATTAGACCAAGGTGCAAAAATTCTGGTGGTAGAAGATGTGGTGACAACGGGTAAATCGTCGATGGAAGCTGTTGCTTGCATTGATGCGCTGGGTGCAAAATCAGTTGCAGTTTGCAGCCTGATTGATCGCCGTGGTACGAATGATGTTTCGCTGACGTTGCCGCTTATTTCCTTATTGAAATTGGATGTGCCTACTTACAAAGAAGAAGCCCTGCCTGATGCGCTGAAAGCGATTCCTGCATCAAAACCAGGTAGCCGTTTTCTAAAAGCCAAAGCCGGCTGATGCGTAGCGGCGTTATCATCACCGGTGGTGCAAAGCGTGTTGGCGCAGCACTCGTTCGTTATTTTGCACAAAATAATTATGATATCGCGCTGCATTATTCTACCTCAAAATCTGAGGCAGAGAGGCTGCAAGCAGAAGTACGCGCACTCGGTGTGAATTGCGAATTATTTGCGCTCGACCTGAGCAAGATTGAAAAAATTCCTGCGCTGATGGCAGATATCAAAACGCGGATGCCAAACGTAACCACACTCATCAATAATGCGTCCATCTTCACCCGCAAAAGTTTTATGGAAACGGATGAAGCATTTTTGGATGCGCAGATGACGGTAAATTTTAAAGCGCCATTTTTCCTCACCCAAGCTTTTGCGAAAACATTTGGCGCGGGCAGCGTGGTGAATATTTTGGATACGGATATCAGCAAAACAAACGGCAGCCATTTTGCCTATTTGTTGTCAAAAAAAGCACTCGCCGATTTCACGCAAATGGCGGCGCGTGACCTTGGCCCAAAAATCCGCGTAAATGGCGTCTGTCCTGGGCATATTCTACCCTCTACGCAGGTGGATATGGATTATGGTGATCGGTTGCTTAAAATTATTCCGCTTAAAGAACACCCAACACCTGAATTATTGGCGGAGGCGGCTTATGGCTTGGCACAAAACCGCATGATGACGGGTGAGTTGATTCATATCGATGGCGGTATGCATCTATTATGAATGATGCCTTAATCAGCATTATCACGCCTGCATATAATGCATCCGAAACGATTGCTCGGGCAGTGCGCTCTGTTCTTTTGCAAACATACCATAATTGGGAAATGCTTATCATATCTGATGATGGTCAGGACTATCAGGCAATGTTGGCGACTAATCATATTGTTGATCCTAGGCTGCGTTTCTCAACGACGGGGACAATAAAATCAGGTCCATCGCGTGGTCGTAATATAGGCATAGAAATGGCCAGAGGCGAGTTCATCACCACGTTGGATTCTGATGATGAATATCAGCCGAAATATTTAGAGAAAATGTTTTTTGCTGCCAGCAAACACGATGTGGCAATGTTGATAATTGATGGCAAATTATTGCCAGATGGGAGCAAGGATCTGATTTATTTTCAGCCCCCTGCCAATGAGAATTTTATGGTTTTGGAGCGTTATTTTTCCGTCCAAGGTTGTAACGTAACTATGTTTAGAAAATCCGTTTTTACCCATCGTTATTTAGACGGTGTTTTTCGTGGCGAAGATTTTTTATTCGACATTACATTTTTTGCTACGAAGTCTGAAATACCGATTATATATGAGCCGCTTTACATCTATCATTTCAATCAGCACTCCATTACCAGCTGGACGGGGAATGACACTTTTTTTATTGATGACTATAAGGCAACCATAACCGCTATAGAAAACGATGTATGCTTAAATGATGTAATAAAAAATACAGTACTCGCAATTTATCATCACAAGCTGTTTCAAAATTATATGTATCTTGGTGCTAAAATGCGTGGTGAGTGCAAAAATTTTTATGAGTATATGCGTTTGTATCCGAGATATTTTACGTTTTAAACGCTCACTACTTCCCCTCAGGCTTTTGCACAATAACGGCCCACCAGCCAAGCCCATCATATTCCTGATAGCCGA
>JAYTDB010000221.1:0-5699 GCA_043736135.1 Rickettsiales bacterium | reverse complement strand
TTTGCAAAGCATAGATCCTTCGTTTCACTCAGGATGACAAATTAAAAGGGGATAGCTATGTCAAATCCATTTTCTTCCAGCCGTAAAGAATACATCTTTACCAGTGAATCCGTTGCCGAAGGGCATCCAGATAAAGTATGCGATCAAATTTCAGACGCAGTGGTTGATGCGATGCTTGCGGTAAATCCGGAAGCGCGTGTGGCGTGCGAAACATTGGCAACAACCAACACGATTGTAATTGCGGGTGAGACGCGCGGTGCGGATTTAACCAAAGCGGAAATCGAGAAAATCGCGCGTGATAAAGTGCGCGAAATTGGTTACCTGCAAGAAGGTTTTCATGCTGATAACCTCGATGTCTATGTGCATTTGCATCAGCAATCGGCAGACATTGCGATGGGCGTTGATTCGGGTGATAACAAAGACGAAGGTGCTGGCGATCAAGGCATTATGTTCGGCTTTGCTTGCACGGAAACAGAATCATTGATGCCAGCGCCGATTGATTTGTCGCATAAGATTTTAGAAAAATTGGCACGTGCGCGTCATAGCGGTGAAGCAAAAGGTCTTGGGCCAGATGCAAAATCACAAGTGTCGCTGCTTTATCAAGATGGCAAGCCAGTAAAAGCAACGTCTGTTGTGGTATCAACACAGCACGCAGAAGGCATGTCGCAAAAAGATGTGCGCGAATTAGTTCGCCCATATATCGAAGCTGCGCTACCTAAGGGTTGGATGCCGTCTGAAGCTGAGCTGTATGTGAATCCAACTGGCAATTTCGTGATTGGTGGCCCAGATGGCGATTGCGGTCTGACTGGTCGTAAAATTATCGTGGACACGTACGGTGGTGCGGCACCTCATGGCGGCGGCGCATTTTCGGGTAAAGATCCAACCAAAGTAGATCGCTCTGCGGCGTATGCTGCGCGTTACCTTGCGAAAAACGTGGTGGGTGCGGGCATCGCGGATCGTTGCACGATTCAGTTGTCATATGCGATTGGTGTATCAAAACCAATTTCGTTTTATGTCAGCACGAACGGCACTAGCAATGTTGACGAAGCAAAATTGGAGGCCTATTTGCAAACGCTGATGGATTTAACGCCGCGCGGTATCCGCAAGCATTTGGCGCTCAATGCGCCGATTTATGCGCGCACAGCAGCTTATGGTCACTTTGGCCGCATGCCGGATGCAACAGGTGGCTTCACGTGGGAAAAATTGGATTTGGTCGAAGCGTTGCAAGCTGAATTCAGAGCTTCAATCAATCAGTCTGAACAATTAAAAACTGCTATCTAAAGCGATGATGCCCTCTTGCGAACATAGGCAGGAGGGCGTTTTTATTCATGACAGAAACACCACATACACTGCGTTCATTCGGTCGGCGTAAAGGGCGCAAGCTGCGCCCTAACGCGCAAGATTTATACACCGATTTATTGCCTACCCTAAAAGTGGGCGAGTGGGCGTCGGATGCAAAAAATGTGACGATTCCCGACCCGCTATGGCTTGAAATCGGCTTTGGCGGCGGCGAGCATTTGGCGCATATTGCGACCAGCTATCCTGATATACAGATGATTGGCTGCGAGCCGTATGTGAACGGTATCGCAGGCTTGCTATCGCAGATTGATGAACAAGACATTCAAAATATCCGTATTTATAATGATGATGTGCGTGAACTCTTGGGTGTGATGCCAGAGGCGTGTTTGTCGCGTGCCTATATTCTCTATCCAGACCCGTGGCCGAAGCTGCGCCACCATAAGCGCCGCCTAATACAAAAACCTTTGCTGGATGCCTTGGCGCGGGTGCTGAAATCGGGCACAGAGCTACGGATTGCAACCGATTGGGCGGACTACACGACATGGATTTTAGAGCGTTTATTGCCGCATGAATCCTTCACATGGACAGCCACGCAAGCCAGCGACTGGCAGCAGCCATGGGACAATTGGATTCCAACTAAGTACGAACAAAAAGCAAAGCGCGAAGGTCGTGATTCCAGCTATTTGATTTTTGTTAGAAAATAGCTTGCTCCTGAACATTGGGGTGATAAACCCATATTATGATTGATTCACCCAATGAAATTCGTGCGGAAATTCTCCGCCTCGGTAAAGCCTATATGCTGGCTAAAGGTCAACCAACTTTTGTGGCGGGCGAAAGCTATATTCCTTGCACGGGGAAGATGGTTGATGGCGAAGATTTATCGCTATTGCTCGATGCTTCACTCGATATGTGGCTTACTGCGGGTCGTTACGCCGATATGTTTGAGGCGATGCTTGCTAAGCGGTTTGGTTTGCGATTTGCGAAGTTGACGGTATCTGGATCAGCGGCAAATTTGCTGGCGTTTACCGCGCTCACTTCGTGGAAATTAAATGAACGGCGTATTGAGGCGGGCAGTGAGGTTATTACCGTTGCCGCGGGGTTTCCGACTACCGTTGCGCCGATTATTCAAAATAACTGTGTGCCCGTATTTGTCGATGTGGATTTGGAAACATTCAATGTGGATGTCAGCAAAATTGAAGCAGCGATTACGCCCAAAACGCGTGCGATTATGATTGCCCATACGCTGGGTAATCCATTTAATTTGCGTGCAGTAGCCGAGATTGCCAAGGCGCATAATCTCTATCTCATCGAAGATTGCTGTGATGCTTTGGGGGCAACCTATGAGGGGCGTTCAGTCGGTACATTTGGCGATATGGCGACGTTAAGTTTTTATCCGGCACATCATATCACCATGGGTGAGGGAGGTGCGGTACTGACTAACCGTAAATCATTGGCAACGTTAGCTGAATCGTTCCGTGATTGGGGGCGTGATTGTTGGTGCCCACCTGGGAAAGATAATACGTGCGAGAAGCGGTTTGATTGGCAGTTAGGTGAGCTGCCTTATGGCTATGACCATAAATATACTTACAGCCATATTGGTTACAATATGAAGGCAACAGACATGCAGGCGGCGTTAGGTGTCAGCCAGCTGGAAAAGGTGGATGGTTTTATTGCTGCCCGCCGTGCGAATTTTGATTGGTTGACCAAGGCATTTTTGGCAGAAGGTTTTGATGAATATTTCATCATGCCGAAAGCAACCGAAGGTAGCAACCCAAGCTGGTTTGGCTTCTTTTTGACATTGCGTGATGGCGCACCGTTTACGCGCCGCGATGTGGTCACCTATCTGGAGAAAAAACGTATTGGTACGCGTTTGTTGTTTGCGGGAAATCTCATTCGCCAGCCTGCATTTAATGAAGTCGAATATCGGGTGGTGGGTGGTCTGACTAATACCGATAAAATTATGAACGATGCGTTCTGGATTGGTGTTTGGCCGGGCATTGGCGAGGCGCAGCGCGCCTATATCATCGAGTCATTCAAAGCGATGGTGCTGGATTTAAAAAAATGAATATAACAAAAAACAGCGTTGCGTTTTTTTTATTCAATATTGTATTATTTGGATTGGTTTCAGACTTCGTATTTTCCTATCGGGCGGCAAATTTATTGCCTGGAAATGATGGGCCGATGCTGCTGATGTTGGCATTGGATAAAATGCGCTATATTGGGCAAACGCTCGATTTACATAGCAACTTTTTACAAGGCATTGGCAATCTTTCATTCCCGATTAATCCGGCACTGCTGCCCGCTTTTTGGTTTGATGCGTATAATGCTTCGGGCATTTTCTTTCCGGTTTTGATGTTTGTTTTTTTCGCGCTGATTACTTTTATTACGGTGCTATTGGTCGGCTGGAATCACGGGTTTTCTCGTAACCATACCTTCGGTGCGGCGTGGCTTTTAAGCATTCTGGTGCTGCCATTTTATGGGAAATATTTTGCCGTCTATCCCGTGAGCGCGCAGGCACCTGTTTTTTTGCTGTATTTATTTTGCGGTGCGCTGGCGGATATTGCTTTGTGGCGCATGGGGCGTAGGAGTTTGTTGAATACAGCAGCTTTTGCTGGATTATTGATTTTTGCTATTTTGCTTTTGTTGGTGATAAGTCCAGCTGCGATTCTTATTATTGCACCTTACTTGTTGGTAAGCGGAGCGGTGTCGCTGGTCGCTGCGGGCAAGCGTGAACGGCTGCATAAAATGGCTGCCTGTGTAGCGGTTTTGATTATCGCGCTGGCTGCTGGTTGGCTAGAATATGTTGCGGGGTTGTTTTTATATAGCAGTGGCACGTTCTTCTTTAATGAGATGACGGATAGTTACCCGCCATCGCGTCAATTTGGCTCGATACTCTATCAAGGACGTATCGTGGATCGTGCGGTAGGGCCCGTTTTGTTTGTGTTGGGTACAATTGGTGCGCTCTATGGATTGCGAAAAAAAGATACACACCTTCGTTATGCAGCGATTATTACGCTTGTCGGCGGCTTCTTGCATGGATTTCTTGGTGCTGAATTTATTCATCGCTCTGGTGGTTGGTCTGGGCCGCCACCGATTTATTCTGAGATGCTATTTTACGCGCTTTATGCACTGTTTTTTGTCACGCTGTTAGCGCGTGGATTGCAGCGATTTTTTGTTCGTTTTTCTAGCAAGCAAATGGCTTATGGATTGCCCCTCTGTGTAGTTTTATTGGTCTGTGGCAGTACGCTTTTCTTGCCGCCAGAGCTACTGCGCGATGCCAGTAAAAATTATCCGATGCCGCCCGCATCCAATGAAATTACCGATATATTAGAAAAAGAAATTGCTTTG
Source organism: Rickettsiales bacterium (assembly GCA_043736135.1). Taxonomy (GTDB): domain Bacteria; phylum Pseudomonadota; class Alphaproteobacteria; order Rickettsiales; family SXRF01; genus JAYTDB01. The sequence goes on along the minus strand of JAYTDB010000221.1, from coordinate 1,052 downwards.
CCGCCAGGTGCGCTGTTTTCTGGGCGTGTGGCAACGGTAATTCCCGCTAACCAAGCATGGCAGAGCTATTATGCCAGTCGGTTAAACGGTAAAATTGGCAATGATATGCTAACAAATGGTCTATGGTTTAAAAACATACCGACATTGACAGAATATAATCAGCTGATTTCGCCGCGTTTTTACCTGTTGATAAAAAACTTCTTAGTCAATGAATCTATCGATCCAAAACAAAATCGTTCATGGACGAATTTTACACGGGTAGATGTGCCGATTTTGCGGCTGCTTGGAGTGCGCTTTTTGCTTTCTACGGAGGCCTATATTGATGGGTTGGAAAAACGCAGTTTTATTGCCCCAGATGGTTTGGAAACGCTGAGGCTTTATGATATTCCGCGCGCAAATATCAATGGTATCGCCGCAAAACGTGTGGAGTTAGTGACCAGTATTAATGCGGCGGTTGCTGTTATGAAGCAAGATGGTTTTGAGCTGGAAACGGCGGTAATTGTTACAAAGGCAGGTGAACATCTAGAAGAGCGGGTGAATAATCTTGTACCAGTAATAGATAGTCAAATACGAGTAGAGCAAGGTGCTTATCACGTCACCGCACAAAGCAAGGGCAGAAGTTTGTTGATACTCCCTATCGAACTGAGCCATTGCACGGATATGAAGGTGCTTGCTGGAGATGCGCCTGAGCTGATGAAGGTTGATGTGGCACTAACTGGCGTGTTTTTTGATAAAAAACTCGATATATCGCTGGTGCAACAAACGGGGGCTTTCCATAATCCGCGTTGCAGGCTAAAAGATTATCAGCAATTTAAAGCCGAATATGGGAGAGACCTATGAAAGCAGTAATTCTCGCGGGTGGACTGGGTACGCGTATTAGCGAAGAGACCGATTTTTTGCCTAAGCCGATGGTCGCAATTGGTGGTAAGCCGATTATTTGGCATATTATGAAAAATTATGCCCATCACGGGGTAACTGATTTTGTGATTTGCCTTGGTTATAAGGGCTATTTGATAAAAGAATATTTTATCAATTATTTTTCGCATATGTCG
>JAYTDB010000220.1:0-5772 GCA_043736135.1 Rickettsiales bacterium | reverse complement strand
GGATAAACATTTTGCCGTTTCTTGCATCGTCAATGATGGATTCTATGGAGGAGAGCTGCATATATTTTTGTGATGATTAGATGGTTAGACTTTTTGATGACCAGATAACCAGATAACCAGATGACTAATTATCTTGTCATCCAGTCATCTAGTTATCCTATCATCCGCCTGTGAGGCGTGCAACATAGCGGGCAATCAAGTCAATTTCAAGGTTTAGCGTGTCGAATGCTTTGCGTTTTGAGAAATTAGTGACTGCCCATGTGTGCGGGATGATGTTTACGGTGAAGAAATTGCCCTCGACGGTGTTGACCGTGAGCGATACGCCATCAAGCGTGACCGAGCCTTTGGCAGCGATAAACTTGGCAAGCGAGGCAGGCGCTTCAAGGGTAAGAATGTGGGATTCGTTGTTTGGCTGAATATTGATGATGGCGGCAAGACCGTCCACATGTCCTGTGACCAAATGCCCATCCAGCGCGTCGCCCAAGCGCATGGCGCGTTCTAAATGCAATTCATCGCCCTTGTCCCAACGTAGGGCGGTGCAGGCGATTGTTTCATTTGAGAGCTGTACATCAAACCAGCCGTCGCCAAATTCAACAACCGTGAGACAGGCGCCGTTGCAGGCGATGGATTCGCCCAAGGTGAAGCTGTTCAAATCACACACGATACGCAAACGCAAATCGCCTTGGATATGCGTGTCTTTGATGGTGCCTAAATGGTGGATGACGCCAGTGAACATGTTAGACCTTTTCGTTAACCCTACTTTTGCTTCAAACCTGCTTGGAATAAACTCTCCTCAAAAAAGCATGTACTAACTAGGATCTATTCTTTTCTAATATTGTTAAAGTATCATCGCCTATCGTTAGCATATCGCCCACTGGCTGCCAACCACTGAGTCGCTCAGATAAGGGGCTGTTTTTGACGGCATCCAGCCCGTCTTCTAATGTGTCAGGCGATTGATACCAGTAAACACTATCGACCAAATCATGGTCAAGAAATGCTGTATTTAGCGCTTGTCCTGCCTCAATGAGTAATCGCGTAATGCCGCGCTCAGTCAGGTCTTTGATGACGTCATCGAGCGGTAAATCATAGCTCCATGCGGGTAATACTTTGCTGGTTTCGGGTAGGCGTTTTTGGCGATCGAGCACCACACGGATGGGGCTTTTATGTTCCAAGCCTTTGGTGCGCACGGTGAGCAGTGGGTCGTCAGCGAGCACTGTGCCGATGCCCGTTAGAATCGCGTCAAATTCTGCGCGTAATGCTTGCCCATGTTCGCGCGCGGCGGCGCTGGTGATGTCGGTGCGGGTATTTTCGGCAGCTGCAATTTTTTCATCCGCAGTGCTTGCAATTTTAAGCGCGATGTAGGGACGCCCACGTTCAATGACCGAGAAAAATCCACGATTTTGTTCGCTGGCTTCTTTTTTGCAGACGCCTGTTGTAATTTTTATGCCCGCGTCTTTGAGCATTTTAATGCCGCCGCCATCCACTTTTGGGTTGGGGTCGCGGGTGGCGATGATGCAGTGGCTAATGCCCGCATCGATAATCGCTTGCGCGCAAGGTGGCGTTTGCCCCACATGTGAGCAAGGCTCAAGCGTGACATACATCGTGGCACCTTTTGCGGCATTGCCCGCTTGTGCGAGTGCGATGGTTTCGGCATGTGGCCTGCCACCTTTGGCGGTTGCCCCTTCGCCGATGATTGTATTATCTTTGACGACCACTGCGCCTACGCTGGGATTTGGCCAAGTTTGACCAAGTTGCGCGCGCGCAAGTGTAAGCGCATGGCGCATGTAGGTTGGATGACTGGATGATGGGATGACTGGATGACTAGATAACATGGATTGTTATTATCACTTGGTCATCTAGTTATCCAGTCATCTTATCATCTATTCGCCTTTTCCACCTAATTCATCGACGATGTCTTCAAAGTCTTTGGCTTCGGTGAAATCACGATAAACCGAGGCGAAGCGAATATAGGCAACGGTATCGACATCGCGCAGCTCGTTCATGATGGTTTTTCCAATCAATGTTGATGGAATTTCTGACTCGCCCATGCTCTCAAGTTTTTGCGTGATACGGGTGATGAGCTGTTCGATTTGTTCAGGCGTGACGGGGCGTTTGCGCAAAGCGATGCCGAGTGAGCGTGCCATTTTATCGCGGTCAAACATACGGCGTTCGCCGTTTTTCTTCAGCACGGTGAGTTCGCGTAGCTGCACACGTTCAAAGGTGGTGAAGCGAGAATTACATTCTGGGCAAAAACGGCGGCGGCGGATGGTGAGACCATCTTCGCTCGGGCGGGAGTCTTTTACCTGTGTGTCGTTATGACCACAAAACGGACATTTCATTAGCAATCCTCTTTCAATCAGTTGTGTCGAGGAGACCAATATAGCCCATATTTAGATAAAAATCTCTTAATAGGCGCGGCTTTTAATGTGCCGCGTCTATTAGTGGTATTCAAGTTAAGTTATTGATTTATCTATTATTAGTAAATCGGGAAGCGGTTGCAGAGCTCAGTCACCTTCGCTTTTACTTGCGCTTCTGTGGCAGAATTGTCACCACCTTTAGCCAGCCCATCCAACACATCGCCAATTAATTCGCCGATATGTTTGAACTCCGCCAAGCCAAAACCACGGGTGGTACCCGCTGGGGTGCCAAGACGAATACCCGATGTAACGAATGGTTTTTCGGGATCAAACGGGATCGCATTTTTATTGCAAGTGAGGCCAGCGCGCTCGAGTGATTCTTCTGTTGCCTTACCGGTCAGTTTTTTCGGACGCAAATCAACGAGCACGATATGGCAATCAGTGCCGCCAGTTACGATGTCGACGCCGCGTTTTACCAGCGTATCAGCCAGTGCGCGCGCATTATCCAATACGGCTTGACCGTAAACTTTAAATTCAGGCTGCAATGCTTCGCCGAAGGCAACGGCTTTACCCGCAATCACATGCATGAGTGGGCCGCCTTGTGCGCCCGGGAAAATTGCCGAGTTGAATTTTTTTGCCAAATCTTCTTCATTGGTCAAAATCATACCACCGCGAGGACCGCGCAATGTTTTATGCGTCGTCGTCGTTGCTACATGTGCGTGTGGGAATGGATTTGGATAGACGCCCGCCGCGATGAGGCCTGCATAATGCGCTATATCCACCATGAATACTGCGCCCACCGAATCGGCAATCGCACGGAAACGCGCAAAGTCAATCGTGCGCGGATACGCCGAGCCACCCGCGATGATGAGCTTTGGTTTATGTTCTTTGGCGAGTGCTTCTACTTCAGCGTAATCAATCACACCATCTTCTTTACGCACGCCATATTGCACGGCGTTGAACCATTTACCTGACATGTTCACCGATGCGCCGTGCGTTAAATGGCCGCCTGCCGCGAGTGACATGCCAAGGAATGTTTCGCCGGGTTTAAGGAGTGCCAAGAACACCGCTTGGTTGGCTTGTGAGCCTGAGTTTGGTTGCACGTTAGCAAAGCCACAGCCGAATAATTTTTTGGCACGTTCGATAGCGAGTGTCTCTGTTTTATCGACAAATTCACAGCCACCATAATAGCGTTTGCCCGGATAACCTTCGGCATATTTGTTGGTCAGCACGCTGCCTTGTGCGTCGAGTACCGCTTTGCTCACTATATTTTCCGAGGCAATCAGCTCGATTTGTGATTGTTGGCGGTGCAGTTCTTCTTGCATCGTCGCGTATAATTCTGGGTCGGCTTTTGAAAGTGGGGTGTCGAAAAATGCATTGGTCATATCGGCTTCTTTACGTGCGGGTTGGGTCATTTTTAGTCTCGAGTTGTGAGTGATGAGTTGCTAGTAATAACAGCCAGTGTGCGGATGACAAGATATTTTCAGTCATGCTGCTTTTTGCGCCAGCAAAAGAGCAGTACCCATCCTAACTAACACTTGGATCCTGCTCGATATATTTCATATATCAGCAGGATGACGAGCTATAATTTTGCTACGCGGGTGGCATGTCTTCCGCCTTCAAATTCGGTGGTAAGGAAGGCTTGCAGGCAGGCGATGGCGGTTGCTTCATCCATGAAGCGTGCGCCGATGACCAGCACGTTCGCGTCATTATGTAGGCGGCAAAGTGTCGCGGTTTCCACATTATGGACGAGAGCGGCGCGGATTTCTTTATGGCGATTGGCGGCAATGCTCATGCCTATGCCTGAACCACAAATCAGCACACCTTTGAGCGCTTTTCCGTGTTTGATATCGTTGCACAGCATATTGGCATAATCGGGGTAATCCACCGAATTATGGTTAAATGGGCCCAAATCAAGCGCGGTGAAGCCCGCTTGCTCGATGATAGGGATCAATGCTGCTTTTAATTCGATGCCTGCATGATCCGATGAAATTGCGATGGTATTTATCATAATATTTATGATAGTAACTGAACATGTCAGAATTTCAACTTTTCTTAGTCATTGCATCTGCTTTTTTTGGTGGCGCGATTAATTCAGTGGCAGGTGGCGGCACATTTTTGCTGTTTCCTGCGCTGATTTTTGGTGGAATTTCACCATTTTCAGCCAATATTTTATGTTCGATTGGTCTTTGGCCTGCGACGATTTCCAGTGCTATTGCGTATCGACATGAATTTACTACGCTGAATCGCGCGTTTAAAACCATGCTGGTTATCAGCTTGGTGGGCAGCACCATTGGTACGTTGATTCTACTCAATACACCTGAAAAAACATTTGAAACGTTGATTCCGTGGCTGCTGCTGATGGCAACTGCGGTGTTTGCTTTTGGCAAGAACGTCACCTTTGATAAATGGAAATTACCATTCTGGGGCATTAGCGTGATTCAGTTTGCCATCTCGATTTATGGCGGTTATTTCGGTGCTGGTATGGGAATTCTAATGCTCGCGATGTTGCAGCTGATGGGCATGAAAAACATTCATGCGATGAATGCGATTAAAGTGATTCTCGCAACAGCAGTCAATTTAGCGGCGATTTGCTTGTTTATTTTGGACGGAAAAATTCGTTGGGATGTTGCCGTGTGGATTATTCCCGCCGCGATTGCAGGAGGGTATGTCGGTGCCAATCTTGCGCTGCGCATGTCGCCCGCAAAAGTACGCTGGGTGGTGATTACCATCGGTGCTGCGATGACAGTGTATTTTTTTGCACGCTAGTGGTTTTATATCTTGCACCTTCAAAAATTGACGCTTATGATAGGTAAATATTTGATTAAGAAGCCAGTAAAAATAATAGCAAGAGGGTGCCATGAACATACCAGTATTCTCCGCTGACGAAGACTTTTATCCAAGCAAAAAAGCGCATATCATCGTGCTGGGCAACGAAAAAGGTGGGTCAGGAAAAACCACTACCGGCATGCATATTATTGTGTCGCTTATGCGCCTTGGTTTCAATGTAGGCAGTGTTGATCTGGATTATCGTCAGCGTTCATTGTCGCGCTATATTGAAAATCGTCGCCAAACCAGCTTAAAAGAAAATATTCCGCTGCCGACACCGCAACATATGGTTGTCGCAAAAAGCCCGTTTAATATCGTGCAAGAAGCCGAAGAAGATGACCGTGAACGCTTCATGGCGGCGATTGCGAAGCTCTCGGTTAATAACGATTTTATCGTGATTGATAGCCCAGGTTCTGATACATATTTGGCGCGTTTGGCGCATGGTCACGCCGATACGGTGATTACGCCGATCAACGATAGTTTTGTGGATTTGGACGTGCTTGCTAACGTCGATGGTCATACAATGAAAATTATCAAGCCATCGATTTATTCGGAAATGGTTTGGGAGCAAAAATTGCAACGCGCG
>JAYTDB010000219.1:0-4884 GCA_043736135.1 Rickettsiales bacterium | reverse complement strand
GTGCGATAGGTCGGGATTTACATTAATGCAGATGCCGTGATAGGTCACCCATTTGCGTACGCGGATGCCGAGTGCGGCGATTTTAGCTTCGCTATTTTTTATAATGCGCCCGCTATCGCAACTGGCGTTGCTCACATGGCACTCCGCTTTGCGGGCTGACGGCTCTTCATTTACCCACACTCCCACGCGGCCTTCGCGGATAAAGGACTCAACACCAAAGTTTTTGAGTGTGTCGATAATCCATTGTTCAAGCGATTGCACGTAAGCGCGAACATCCATGGCATTGCGACGTTTTAAGTCTAACATGATGTAGGCAACGCGCTGCCCCGGCCCATGATAGGTAAATTGCCCGCCGCGGCCTGTATGATGCACAGGAAGGCCATTATGGGCGAGGAGGTCGGAGTCTTTCGCTGACGTGCCCGCGGTATAAAGCGGCGGGTGTTCTAAGAGCCAAATAAGTTCGGGTGCATCGCCTGCGATAATAGCATCCACGCGCGCTTCCATAAAAGCGATGGCATCGGTATAAGGAACCAATTCAGTGGATGTTTTCCATTCAATGGACATAAGCTAACCGTAATTTCCAGCCCATTAATGGGTTCAACACGTTAGTTAGGGGGCGGTGAGGCCGAGAAGGCTGACGTATGGCCTGCTGGCCATTCGCCCTGCGGGTCCCTCCGCTGCGCTTCGGTTTCCAAAATGTCTGCTGACATTTTGTCGAACTTACGTTCTCGTCTTCCTATCTAAACCATACCTTAGCAGGCTATAAGCCCGCTAAGGTATGGTGCGGCCGAGAAGACTCGAACTTCCATGCCTTACGGCGTTACCACCTCAAGGTAGTGCGTCTACCAGTTTCGCCACGGCCGCATATAGGTAAATCAAGAGCGATGTTTCTAGCAAGTTTGTGCGCTTTGGCAAGGGCTAGTTTTTTAAATGACGTTTTTTTTGTGAAGTTTTATTATTTAGGGCTGCTAGTAGTGATGTTGCCAATTCCAGCGCCACCGACAGCACCAATCCCGCCTACGGTGCCAAATGCGCCAGATGCTGTATTTGCTTCAGCTTTAGGAGCTTTATTGGGGTTCGTTTTTTGCAATAATTCATTGTTCATTTTATTTATGATATTTTCTATATCTTGGGCCGATAGCGCCTTTTCCTTAGGGGTATTATTGTTGATTTCACGCTCTTCTATCGCGCGCATACGTTCTTCTGCTGAAGGCTCTGGCGGCTGATAAGGGATTTTATTATTTGTACTGCTGCTGCCACCATATTGAAAAATGACTCTTGACCCCGCAAATGCAGCGGTTGGTGTAGCCATGACGAATAGTAATACAATGAGTGTTTTCATGGTATCATTCTAACGTATCAGGCGGATGTTTTCCAGTACTTTAAGATTTTCTGCTGGGCGGAAATCAAGATATTCGGTGTTGCTATCCGCCATAGATGCTTCGTCCGCCGCGCTGCTAGTAATTGAAATACGGTCGCTGCGCTTGAATTTCCCATCCACAAACGCCCCATCTTCGATGGAGAGTTGCTCGTGGATAATGATGCCTTCAACCTTGCAGCTGGCCAAAAGATTGACCACTTTTGCGCGAATCAGGCCTTTTACCGTGCCGTGGATATTGACCGTATTGGCAACAATTTCACCCTTTACAACACCATCGCTACGCAAGGTCAGCACATCACAATGAATGTTTCCGTCAATTGTACCTGAAAAATCAACAACAGATTCACTGACCAAATTGCCAAGTAAATGCACATCCGACGTAATTACGCTAGGAAGCCCTTGGCGTGATTTGGCAGGCTTTGCCGAAGCATCTGTTTTTTTAGCTTTTTGGAACATATAGACCTGCGTTTAAAAAGTTGCGAGGGTTCATCGGTTGGTCATTGTAGCGTACTTCGTAATGCAAATGTGCGCCAGTTGATCGGCCAGTGCTTCCTTGGATGCCGATAACTTGGCCTTTTTTTACAACAGCGCCTTCTTCAATCAAAATTTCGTTTAAGTGGCCATAGCGCGTGGTGATGTTAAAGCCATGATCAACATCAATCATGTTGCCATATGCGCCTGAGCGACCAGCAAAGCTTACTTTTCCATCCGCCGTTGCAAAGATTTTTGAATCAGCAGGGCCCGCCAAATCAATGCCTGAATGAAAGGCGAGGCGACCTGTGAACGGGTCAATGCGACGACCGAACTGGCTCATTTCTTGGAATCCGTAGATAGGCTTGCGGACAGGCAGGTTGCTGATGATGGTGTTGAGTACTTTTAGCTCATCCAGTTTTGAAATGACTTCAATTTCGTGCGAGGTAAGCGATTTGGTTTCAGCAGGGATATACGGGCCACCTTGTGCATCTTGTAGCTTGCGGCTGCTAACAGCTTCTTTTTCTTTGCCAGAGTCGGCTGGGATTTGGCGTTTCAAGCTTGAGATATCAAGGCCCGTTTGTTCAATCAGATTTTCCATTGTGTTGATATTGCTTGCCGTCTTCAAGCGAACTTGGTCAACAAACGCTTTCTTGCTTTTTTCTGATTCTTGCAACTTGCTTTCTAAATCCGCAATACGCGAATAGAGATCCATGTTTTCTACAGATGAAAGCGCAGTTTTTGGACCCGCCACATGTGTGTAGCTATCTGAAGGTGTTGCGAACACAAAGCTGTTTTCAATTTTATTGCCCACAAAAGATTTGAGCGCTTCCGTTTGTTCTTTGAGGATGGATTGCGTGCTAATGAAGCTGCCCGTGGAATAAACCGCCCAGCAAAAACCAACGACTGCAAAAAAGACAAAAAATCCTTGGAAGAAGCAGCTGACGGGGACGTGTTTTACTTTGTGCTCTGAAACGATGATGACGTTGCGTTTGTGAAAAACAAGAGCGAGGAGTTCGCTGGCAACTGAAATGCTATCTGCAAGAAGCGTGTTTATCTTCATCAGTATTCTCCCGAATTGGTTATTCCGCTACCTTTTTATGGAGTCTTATGCCAACCGTTCAAACACGGCAGCGAAGAAACCATCTACCCCATCTTGATGTGGGGTTATCGATAGATATGATACATTTTTATCACGATGTTCATTTTTATTTTCTATCGATGGTGTTTTATTCCATATTTTTTCCGCACATACAACCCTAAAGTTGGGGTTGTGTTTTATGAAATTTTCTGCTTGTAGGTCATTTTCATTTTTCAATACGGAACAAGTGGCGTAAATCAACCATCCGCCGGGTTTTACCAATCGTGATGCACTTTGCAAAATAGTTGTCTGCACAGCCGTAACGGATGCTAAATCAGCAGGATTAAATCGCCATTTCAAATCGGGATTGCGTCTCCATGTTCCGGTACCACTACATGGTGCATCAACCAACACGCGATCAGCGGTAGATTTATGGCGTTTGACGAACGCATCTAACTCTGAATCGAGCACATGAATTTGCACATTATCAACACCAGCACGTTTTAGTCGGTCTTTGATTTGTGTAAGACGTTTTTCTGATGTGTCCCACGCCATCAAGCGGCCTTTATTTTTCATCTGCGCGGCAAGTGCCAGTGTTTTTCCACCAGCACCCGCACAAAAATCAACGACCTTCATACCTGCTTCAGCATGGACAATTTCGGCAACCATCTGCGAGCCTTCATCCTGCACTTCGAAGTGTCCCATTTTGAAATACTTCGAGGTAAAAATGGGGGCACGTTTTTTGAGGCGAATACCAATCTTTGATGTGGGGGTGGGGATGCACTCAAAGCCTTCGGCGATAAGTCCCGCCAATAATTCATCGCGCGTGGTCTTCAGCGTGTTGACGCGCAAATCGGTGGTCGCCTGTTCATTGAGTGCCAGCAATTCTTTTTCTTTATTGGCACCAAACGCTTCATCTAAAATATCAGACATCCACTCAGGATAATTAAGGCGCACATGTTCAGGTAAATCGGTGGTTGAGACAGGATAATTCGGAATCTCGCGCAGGGTTTTGATTTCGCTTTGGGTGAGTGAGCGTGGCGAATAAGCCTGCCCATCGCACATCACGCGAATTTCAGGCAGTGAATGTTGTCCGCGAATGAGTAGGGCGGTTGCAACCAGCACAATGCCTTGGTCGGAATGGTCGTCAGGCTTAGAGAAATGTTGCAGCAAGGCGAGGTTACGCAAAATCCAATAAGTCATCTCACCAATATAGGCGCGGTCTTTTGAGCCGATGAAGCGACGATTTTTAAAATAACGGTCAATGATTTTATCGGCAGGAATACGCTTCTGGCTTTGCCATGCGGTTAAAATTTCATCCATCATTTCGATGGTAGCTTGTATGCGGGAGTTGGGAGTCAAAATTTAGCCTTCACTCCGATAATTCGGTGCTTCTTGGGTGATGGATATGTTATGTGCGTGCGATTCGCGTAGGCCAGCACCGGTGATGCGGACGAACTCGGCGTTCTTCTGCAAATCCGCAATCGTTGGGCTGCCCGTATAGCCCATCGCGGCTTTGAGGCCGCCGACCAGCTGATGCACCACAGTGAATACCGAGCCTTTGAACGGCACGCGCCCTTCAACACCTTCAGGCACGAGTTTCAAATTATCCGACACTTCTTCTTGGAAGTATCTATCCGCTGAGCCGCGCGCCATAGCACCCACGCTGCCCATGCCGCGATACGATTTATACGATCGGCCTTGATATAAAATCACTTCACCAGGGCTTTCTTCGGTGCCGGCAAACAGGCTGCCCAGCATCACGCAGTTTGCGCCCGCAGCGAGGGCTTTAGCGAAATCGCCTGAGAATTTGATGCCACCATCGGCAATCAGTGATACGCCGTGTTTTTTGGTGACGGCTGCTACGTCTAAAATAGCGGTGAGTTGTGGCACGCCAACACCTGCGACGATGCGCGTGGTGCAAATCGAGCCTGGGCCAATGCCGACTTTT
>JAYTDB010000218.1:0-1874 GCA_043736135.1 Rickettsiales bacterium | reverse complement strand
TTTTTCTTGTCGAACGGTTTCCTCTATCATGTTAACTCCGCCAGCGGAGGGTCTTTTCAGGAATACGGTTCTCAAATTCTCTGCCTTCAGCTTGCGCGCTCAGGAAATCTTTCTTCAACTTATAATACCACAAGGCTTGCTGGTCAGCATCGCCTAGCAATAGCAGCGGCGCATGACCGTCGGTCAGCCCTTCTTGCTGCTTTTTTACGATATCCACATCTTGCGCGATGAACTTACGGCCAAAATGTTTGAGCAACGGCATCAGCGTTTTTACTAAGCGCATGTCGGTCGCCACATATTGCTGGAGCGATGTGTTATCCTCATCAATCGGCGTCAGCGCCGTCAGTAGATAAATATTTTTATCCCCAATTTTGATATGTTCACTGCGCAACGAAGGGAGCTGAAAGGCAATCTCGGTACTGCGCTCGCCGCCCAAAATTTTATAGGCGCGGGAATTGGAAGATGGCTTGTGGCTTTTCATACAAAAACCCATTTTATACGGCGCAAATAATTTCGACTTCAAATGAATCGATTTTTGCGACCGCCACCACCATGATTTATGCACGAAGGGCCCGTGCGATGGGTCCATCAAGCCAATCACCGCTTGGTCAACATTACACGGCAGCAGCACCGTTTCCACATGCGCCAGCGGCAAATCCACCGGCAAGGACTCAAGCGGTGGAATCACCTCGGGCAAGCGCTCACCCAGCTTCGGCACATAGACCCAGATGAGTCCATTTTGCTCGATGCACGGATAGCGATACGCCTTAATGCGCGAAATATCCGTCTTGCTATCGTCTTCTGGCAAGCAGGGAATTGCGGTACATTGCCCGCCTGTATTAAACTTCCAGCCGTGATAACAGCATTCAATTTCCTTGCCATCAAATTGGCCATAACGCAGCGGAATACCACGATGCGGGCAAAAATCACGCAGCGCAAAGACAACACCGTCATTATCACGCCCAAGTAAAATTTGATGTCCAAGCAGCGTTTTACTGATGGTTTTTCCACGCGCAATTTCGCTTCCATGCATCGCCACATACCATAAATGATAGAGCAATTCGCCAGTCGATGTTTTCATTTCTTCTCCTTGTCACTCCCGCGAAGGCGGGAGTTTATTCGCAAATAGATCCCCGCCTTCGCGGGGATGACGGGAGCCTAAGCAGCTTTGCTGCTAAGACTTACCGTCATTTGAAGACAACCGTTTTGCGACCGTTTAAAATTACGCGATGCTCAACATGATATTGCAGCGCGCGCGCCATCACCGCGCATTCAATGTCTCGGCCAATCGCCGTCAGTGCGTCTGACGTATGTGCATGATCCACGCGCGCTACTTCTTGCTCAATAATCGGGCCTTCATCCAAATCATCCGTCACATAATGTGCCGTCGCGCCAATCAGCTTTACGCCACGGTCAAATGCTTGCTGATAAGGCCTTGCACCTTTAAAACTGGGTAGGAAGGAGTGGTGGATATTAATCGCCTTGCCCGCCAATTTTTTGGATAATTCAGGCGAGAGAATCTGCATATAGCGTGCAAGCACCACCACATCGATGTGAAATTTTTCAACGAGCTCCAGAATTTTTGCTTCTTGTTTTGCCTTCTCATCTTCCACGCAAACATAGCGCACATCATGGTGCATCGCGATTTTTTGCATATCCTGATGGTTCGACATAATAGCAGGAATTTTCACCTGCAACTGCCCCGTGGAAGCGCGATACAACAAGTCATTCAGGCAATGTCCAAATTTAGAAACCAGAATCAGCACTTTTGATTTTGCCGCCTTATTGTGCATCGCCCACTGCATGGCAAATGGCGTTGCTACTTGCGTTTCAAATAGCGATTTCAATTCAGCTTCCGAAGGAGCCCCCGCTTC
>JAYTDB010000217.1:0-2553 GCA_043736135.1 Rickettsiales bacterium | reverse complement strand
TGCGCTTTCTCTTTAGTAGTGCAGGGGAACTGTCGATTTTTTGGGTAAAAGCGAACAAATACAAAGCCATTCGAAATAATCGCTGTAAATGGTTAATTTTTTGTGTTTTTTGCACTTGACAAATGCCGTTATCCTGCTTAAATGTGCACTGAAATTTATTGAAAAACCGCATGATTGCTAATTTTTTATGACCTTGTTGATATACATATAAAAAGTTAATGATTGAAAAAAATGGTTAATATTAAGGGACAAGAAATGACAAAAATTAATCTCACATCTAGACGTTTATCGGCAGTAATTGCAAACCGCCCCGCTTCTGATCGTGACAATGATGTGACCAACACAATGATGGATGCACGCTATTTGCGCCAGTCTTCATCACTTATCCAAGATGCGCTGCAAAAGGGTTTTGACGTGCTGCAATTGGCTAATGGTGATATCGTAATGACGGGCACCAAGACCGTTGTGTATCAATATGTGTGGGAAGAAGAAAAAGGTAAATTGGTTAAGGCGAAGCCTGAACGTAAAGCCAAAAAGCTCTCTGCCCCTGGTATTCATGAAGATGAAGACGCTGATGAGTCTGAAGAGGCCTAATCAGCGCAGCGCAGCACGCTTTCGGGGTTCTGCATTGTTACTAGCCATCACGTATAAAATTTCTTATAGCATGTGACCATGATAATCATGGACTCGGGATTGGGCGGTATTTCTGTCGTGCGAGCTATTCGTGCGGTACAGCCCAACTATCCCCTTATTTACCTCGCTGATACGGCGGGATTTCCTTATGGAGAACGCAGCGCGGACGAGCTTATTGCGCGCGCGGAATCTCTACTCAGCGCTTTGTTAGCGCAACATGCGGCACGTCTTATTGTACTTGCGTGTAATACGCTTTCTACGCTCTGTCTGGAACCATTGCGAAAGCATTTGCCTTATTCATTCATCGGCACGGTGCCCGCTATCAAAACCGCTGCTTACGTTTCCCAAAACCGCCGATTCACTTTGCTTGCCACACCCAATACCGCGCATAGCAGCTATAGTGCCGACCTTATCGCACAATTCGCGCAGGGCTGTGTGGTTGATTGTTATGGTGCTCCGAGTCTTGCCTCTATGGCTGAGGCCTCGGTGTTGGGGCAAGGAATTGATGAAAATGCGCTTAAGCGTGAACTCATGCCCGCTTTCTTTGATGATTCACGGGGGAAGACCGATGCCATTGTGTTGGGCTGCACGCATTACCCGCTGATTGTGGAGGCTTTGCGTGCGGTTGCGCCGTGGCCAGTTACGTGGATTGATTCCAGTGAGGCAATCGCCAAGCGTGCATTAAGTGAACAAGAAACCCCATTGGCGGAATCAGTTGCGTATGTCAGTTCAGAGGAAGCGCTTGCCGAATATGAAGCGTTCTTCGCTCGCGAAGGATTCACAAAAACCAAATTGATTGCTGTGTAGCTATTTTAGTGCAGCTGCACAATCCCTTTGCAGTAACGAAATTCAGCGGGGGAAATGAGTTGTGCGCTGGCCACTTTCACGGAGTGTAATTTGCCATCCAGTTGGCGTTCCCAAAAATCGAGAAATTTTTGTAGCACCGGAAATTTAGGAGCGATGTCAAGCTCTTGCCAAAGATAGCTTTGCAGCAAGAAAGGGTGGTCCGGCAGGTGATATAAAATCTCCGCCGTTGTAAGCCGATAATCTTTGAGCATCAAACCCAGATCCGACATAAAACCCCCACCATACATGATGTGATAAGGCTATCTTACTATCATGCAGGTGAAGAAAATATTAATTTTACTGCAAATATTTCAAAAATTCGCTGTTAGGCGATAACACCATGGTAGTATCGTCTTTATTCAGCGTCTTTTTATAGGCCTGCATGGTGCGGTAGAAGGCGAAGAACTGCTCATCCTGCCCAAAGCTCTGTGCAAAGATTTTGGTTGCGTGCTGGTCGCCTTCACCGCGCACGATTTCGGATTGTTTGCGAGCTTCCGCTAAAATAATGGTGCGTTCCTTATCCGCCATTGAGCGGATTTTTTGTGCATCTTCTGCGCCTTTCGCGCGGAATTCTTTTGCTTCGCGTTCGCGCTCTGTTTGCATACGCTTATAGATGCTGTCTGAATTTTCAGATGGTAAATCTGCGCGCATGATGCGTACGTCAACCACTTCGATACCGAAGCCCACATTATTGCCTGCAATCAGTTTTTCGTTTGCGTCGAGCTGCGCGCCAGATGCTTGTGCATTGACCAATTTGCGTACACGCTCCATGAGTGGTTTGCGTTCAGCAGAAACCACAGATGCGAGTGGCACGCGACCAATTTCTTGGCGCAGGCTAGATTCCATGATGGTGTTTAGGCGGCTACGCATATTGAGTTCGTTGCCAACAGTTTGTTTATACAGCAACGGATCTGTGATACGATAACGCAAGAAGGCATCAACAACCAAACGCTTTTGGTCAGCAGCGGTTACTTCTTTTTTCTCAGCATCAAAATCGAGCAATCGTACATCGTAAAATTCAACATTCTGCATGAACGGTACTTTGAATTTTAGCCCAGGTTCTTTTTCCACGCG
>JAYTDB010000216.1:0-4396 GCA_043736135.1 Rickettsiales bacterium | reverse complement strand
GTGGCGCGCCTATCTCTCTCTTTGATCGTGCAGTTGATTTTGGCATGCTCTATTTCCTTACCAAGCCACTCTTCTTGCTGCTCAATTTCTTTTATGGACAGGTAGGTAATTTCGGTATCGCTATCTTATTGCTGACTTTCACCGTGAAGCTCTGCTTGTTCCCGCTTGCTAATGCTGGCTATAAATCTTCGGCGCAAATGCGCCGCGTACAGCCACATATGGCAGCATTAAAGGAAAAACATGCCGACGATAAAATGCTCTTCCAAAAAGAACTCATGGCGCTGTATAAACGCGAAAAAGTAAACCCTGCTTCGGGGTGCTTGCCAATACTCATTCAAATGCCGGTATTCTTCGCGCTCTATAAAGTATTATTCGTCACCATCGAGATGCGCCACGCACCATTTTTCGGCTGGCTGAAAGATTTGTCGGCGATGGATACATCGAACATATTTACCGCATTTGGCCTGATTCCGTGGACGCCGCCTGCGTTTTTACATCTAGGCATTTTGCCGATGTTGATGTGTGCAACGATGGTGATTCAAATGCGCCAACAACCAACACCTGCTGACCCGGTGCAAGCAAAAGTGATGAAATTCATGCCGTTTTTCTTCCTCTTTATTTTCACCTCATTCCCTGCAGGTCTAGTGCTTTACTGGATATTCAGCAACACGATGTCGATACTCCAATCGGCCATCATCACCAAAAAACACGGCAGCGCAAAGCACCCAAAACCATGAGCGATAAACCATATCTTCCCCTCTTCCGCAAACCATGCAGCTTTATGGCAGGCGCGGCAACGCTGGATGCGCTACCCGCATTTGACCACCCAGAGGTAGCATTTATCGGCCGCTCGAACGTGGGGAAATCCAGCCTGATTAATGCGTTGGTCGGACAAAAAGCATTGTGCCGCACCTCACAAAATCCGGGGGCGACGAAGCAGCTCAATTTCTTTTTGCTTGATGAAACGCTGATGCTGGTCGATATGCCAGGCTACGGTTTTGCCAAAGTATCCAAGTCCATTAAACGCGATTGGGATCATTTGATTCGCAGCTATCTAGTCGGTCGCCCCAACTTAAAACGCACCTATGTGTTGATTGATGCACGCCGTGGCGTGATGAAAGTGGACGAAGAATTTATGGAGATGCTCGATAGCTCCGCTATGAATTTTCAAATCGTATTTACCAAAACCGATTCGGTGACCGATGCCGCCATTCCGCACCTCATCGCCGATGCAAAAGCCGTTGGTGCAAAGCACGTGGCGGCACATCCTGAGGTGCTCGCCACCAGCGCGGAATCCAAAAAAGGTATCGTCGAATTACAAGAAGAATTGATGACGTTTTTATAGGCTACTCGCGGTAACGAGAATCAACCCTATCACCTGCACCACCTGCACCTGATATAGCAGACGGTACAAGCGGGTAAACTGTTTCAACCCCTGCTATATTATCAATAATAGCCTGAAATTCTCTTGATGGTTTCTCATGCAGCGCCTGTTTCAACTGGTAAATTTTTCCAGCCCGTGCAATCGCCTGAATGGTTTCTGCGTTCTTCGCCAACGCCTCGAGCCTCTTCATCAAATCGGGGCCACAACCATTTAGCACATGCTCCAAGTCATTCTGCTGCAGCGGAATTTTCTTCACATACCCAACAATTTGATTATATTTTCCATCCAACATATCCAGCGCATCCGCATATCCTTTGTCATGCGCTTTATATAAAATATTTGCCAAGCCAATAGGCGAGAAAACATCATTATCAATATAGTTTTTTAGCGGTATTTGACGGACAATCAGCTCATCAATCGCCTTATTCATCTGATGACCATTGCGATGAAGTATGCTGCTGATATCCGCGGCATCAAAACCAACTGTATTTTTAAAATCAACCAAATCATCATATCGCGCCATCAATACATCCACGGCTTCTGACAAATGCGCTCCAATATGCGAAAAAATAGCAGCAAGATTTTTTTTGTTAAATGCACCTTGATCTAATAACTCACTTAACTTTTGGCGATTCTCAATCAAGTATTGCAACCGTTCACCCAAATCAGTTTTTGGGCCATAAATGATGCCTAGGACTTGCTCTTTCGTAAAAAACTCCGATTGACGATCAAACATGTCATACAAGGAATCTTTATGTGTATTAAACGCAGCCAATGCTTTGTCTAAACGCGCCCCTTGCCCATAAAATAAATGCCCTAAATCGTCGCCATTAAGAACGCGTTGACGAATCAATTTCTCAAAATCAAATTGTTTTTCTGCCAATATATCAATGGCGGGAGCGAGCTTTCCCGCAGAATGAGAAAGGATGTTGGCGATAGCTCGCGGAGAAAGAATACCATCATCTAATATCACTTCTATTTTAAATTCTTTTGCTTGAAGTGCCTCTAACATAACGGGTAAATTCTCACCCGCCCCCGCCAGCAAACTCGCCAACGCACTATAGCTAAAACCCAATGCGACATAATCATCAATAATAGTTTTGTGATTTTGTAATATCGTGTTGGTTGCAGAAAATTCTTCATCCCCCACATAGCCTGAAGGACTTGCGATGACATTAATTTCATGTCCGCTAAACCATGTAGAATTAGAAAGAGGGTGAGAATTCTTCATATGCTTTTATTACATTATGTACGACGACGCGGAAAAGACTGGTGCGCGCCACTTGGATTACCATGCGCTGAATCCCTTGGCCCATCGAGCAAATTAGCATGTTCTGCAATGTAATTGATGATAGAGTGAGTTTGACTTGGCGACTCCTCATGCATTCTATCCGCTAAATTCCATGCGCGATCTTTGGTCGTAGCCAGCGCTGTGATTTTATTTAAATTTTCTTCTAACACACGTAATTTCTTAGAGAATTCTGGGCCTGCATTATGCATCGCTCGCGCTAAACATCGTGGGCCAAAATGTGATGCATGCTGATGAAATGGCCTCAAGAATGCCATAACGGCATGCCTTTCTTGTGCAAATGATTCCATCGTTTTTGGGAAGCCTGCACCACTATTATGCGCCATGCCAGCCAACTCTGAGCCTGTAAAAATATTATCGCGCATATAGCTAAAAACCGTTTCTTTATGTGCTAACAAAGCATCTATGGAAGTACCAAAATCTGAAGATGCCGTATCATGCAAGAAACCAGCGATATTATGTGCAAAATTCTGATTTTTTGGGTTCTCAAAACTACGAGTAATTATTTGCCCCTCATCTTTCATCGCAACCAGTTCATCCCAGCGCAATTCTAAAGCGGATAATGCACTCTTTAGATTTATGCCAGCACCATGCAACATGATGCCTATCTCTTTAGCAGTAAATGTCTGTTTTTCCGCTAACGCCTTCAGTCGCGATTTGCACGCCTCAAGCTCAGCATTCGCGGCTTCTTGCAATAAGCCATTCCCAGAAAATGCTATACCCTTACGGCCAGATTCCGAGAATTTATAAGGATTTTCACCTGAACTTTCTGATGACATAATTGTTTTTTCCTATTATGACTGTGTCGTAGTTGATATATTAACATATTATTAATAAATAGCAACCCTTTCCATAACCCCATAAAAACCGAATAATCTTATGAAAATGCGTGATTTAGCCACACCTGAAACTTGGATGAGCACCGTATCGACGTTGTCGGAAGCGTTGCCTTATATGCGCGAATTTGCCGATGAGACATTTGTTATCAAATATGGCGGCAGTGCGATGGATAATGGCGAGCTTTCGCGCCAATTCGCTGAAGATATTGTGTTGCTGAAGCAAGTCGGCATTAACCCGATTGTGGTGCATGGCGGCGGGCCGCAAATTGGTAAAATGTTAGAGCGTCTAAAAATCCACAGCGAATTCATCGACGGCCTGCGCGTGACGGACGCTGCAACTGTTGAGATCGTGGAAATGGTATTGGCGGGCAGCATCAATAAACAAATCGTTTCACAAATTAATGCTGCTGGCGGCGTTGCTATCGGCATTTGCGGTAAAGATGGTAATTTAATCGAAGCGCGTAAAGCACGCCGCACGAAAAAAGACCCTGATTCGAATATTGAAAAAATCCTCGATTTAGGCTTCGTGGGTGAGCCAGTAGCCATCAACCCAACCATCATTCAGGAATTTGCTGAATCCAACATCATCCCCGTTATCGCCCCTATTGGCTTTGGTGCAAACGGCGAAACGTTCAACATCAATGCCGATACGGCTGCCGGTGCGATTGCTGCATCGCTGGCTGCTGCGAAATTGATTATTTTGACCGATGTTGCGGGTGTACTCAATGCCGACAAACAACTCATCAGCGAGCTGACCTATGATGATGCTTACCAGCTCATCAAAGACCGTACTGCCACAGGTGGCATGATTCCAAAGCTGGAAACCTGCCTGCATGCGCTGGATAACGATGTGGAAGCCGCGCA
>JAYTDB010000215.1:0-5435 GCA_043736135.1 Rickettsiales bacterium | reverse complement strand
GAGGCCTTAAATAAAACGGGAGGTTCTATGAGTGTAGGCGATTATATTATCGTTGCCCTGATGCTTGCTACATTTGGCGTTTTAGTGGCTGGTATTGCCCTGATGTCTGTGGGCGGCGAAATTAATACCAAATACGGCAATAAATTGATGTTCAGTCGGGTTGGTTTGCAGGGCATGGCGCTGCTTATGCTCGCGTTCATGTTTATGTTGGGTGATAGCTAATTGGTCAAGTTGAACAAGATTTATACCCGCACAGGTGATGTCGGCGACACCGGCTTGGTCGATGGCTCACGTCGCGCAAAGTTTGACATTCGCGTGGTATCTTACGGTGATGTTGATGAAGCGAATAGTGCGATTGGCGTTGTTCGGCTCTATTTGGCGCATGATTCAACGCACGATCAAATGCTTAAACGTATTCAGCACGACTTATTTGATTTGGGGGCTGATTTATCGACGCCGTATGGCGAAGGTGAAGATAAAGCCTTGCGTATCATCGCGTCACAAGTGGAGCGGCTAGAGCACGAAATGGATTTGTTGAATGAGCATATCGCACCGCTGAATAGTTTTGTATTGCCAGGTGGTTCGGCAGCGGCTGCCCATTTGCATACAGCGCGGACGATTGTGCGTCGCGCCGAACGTATGGCGTGTGAACTTGCTACCAAAGAAAAAATTAATGTCGATGCGATGAAATATCTCAATCGTCTTTCTGACTTCTTATTCGTGCTCGCGCGAGCGACTAATAATAATGGCGCAGATGATGTGCTCTGGCAACCTGGGGTGAATCGCTAAACTCTCGTCATCCCGAGCGAAGCCGAGGGATCTTAAGCGTGCGGAACGCATCTATGATAGAAAAATTCTCTGATAATTACGCCGTCGATTTAAACTATGGATCCCCGCCTTCGCAGGCTAACAAAAATCTAACCGCGTTTTTTTATCCGCCTATCACGTTTATACACCCACACATGCGCGGGCGGAATATTGCCGATGACAAATTTTTCGCGTTTTCCGAAAATACGGTAGCTGCGTAGTCGCTCTGCACCAATGGGTGAAAGCGAGCTATAGGTAAATTGAATGATGCGCCCCGACGTGCCAATGGCGTTTGCCATTTGCTGCTCAATGGCATGACGAATAGCGGCTGGCATGCTCATCAGCGGCAGGCTTGATACGATAGCGGCAACGTTGGTGATTTTTTGTTCGGCGAGTAATGCGCCCAATTCGCAGGCATCGGCGCGCACGATATTCAGTGCGGGATAGTGCATTTGCATAATGGCGTGAAGGCGTGGTTCGCGTTCTACTACTAGCAAGCGTTCAGCTGGAATGCCGCTAGCGAGTAGTGCGTGGGTAACAGCACCCGTGCCCGCACCTAGTTCGATGATGATGCCCTCAACGGATGTGTCGATAGCTTTTGCCATGGCAAATGATAGCTGGCGCGAGCTGGGCATAACAGCACCAATTTTAAGTGGTGAGCGAATCCACGCAGAGAGAAAATGCAAATGATTTTGTTTTTTTTGTGGCTTCACGGTTTTGATGCCGCCAATTTAATTTGCCCAACGGCGGCATTGATTTTTGCGCCGAGGACACCGCGACCAAAAGCGGCAGAGGATTGCGAGGCATCGCCGGTTGAGCCTGTGCTGCGGTAATCACGCTCGGAATAGGTGCCAATGAGGTTGGTGCGTACATGTTGCGGGCTGACGGACATGAGTTCCGATGTTTCGGTCACGCCTGCGTGGGCAATGGGGTCAACTGCCATCGAGCCATTAGCATCCGCCCATCTGCGCACCATATTCATATCGCCGTAGCTACTCACATGCAGCACTTGAACGCCTTGCGATGCCCAGCTGTTATTGAGTCTTTCTGCTACTTGTTGCTGCACATTCTGGCTTCCAGCATTATCACCGATTAAGCAAATCAGGCGGAAGCCATGCTGTTTTAAGCTAGTTGCAACATCTTCAATTATCATTGCCAGTGTTTCTGCGCGCATTGAAAGTGTGCCTGCAAATTGCATATGTCCTTCGGGCGGGTAAATGCGTCCTGATGGGCTGTAGGGGATTACAGGGGCAACCAACGTGCCGCCAACTGCGCGGGCGATTTCGCCTGCCGCTTGGCGAACGATGAAATTATGTTTTCCGGTGGCCATATGCGGGCCGCTTTGTTCAGTGCCACCGATAGGAATGATGGCCACATTCGCACCACTAGTAATTTTATCGCGTACTTCCATCCATGTCATATCTTCGATGAACACAGATGCACTCGTCTGCGCGTAGGCAGGAAAAGACAGCAAAAGCAAAAGTGACAGAAGCTTGTATTTCATGAATGACCGAGTATGTTTACAAATATTATGGCAAAGAAAATTAAAACTAACGTTAACGCTGATGCGATTTTTAGCACGCTATGTGCGCAGAATCCGCATCCCGTTACTGAATTGTTTTACACCAATGATTTCACATTGCTAGTGGCAATTGTGCTGTCCGCACAAGCAACTGATGTGGGGGTGAATAAAGCTACGCCCGCCTTGTTCAAAATAGCGGATACACCTAGGAAAATGGCGGTGCTTGGAGAGGATAAATTAAAGTCGTATATCAAAACGATAGGGCTGTTTAATAGCAAGGCAAAGAACGTGATTGCGCTCTCAAAGATGGTGTTGGAAGAGTATGCAGGAAAGGTACCTGATGCACGCACGGATTTAGAGCGATTGCCAGGGGTAGGCAGTAAAACGGCGGCAGTATGGTTGAACTGCGCGCGCGGATTGCCGACGATTGCAGTGGATACGCATGTGTTCCGTGTGGCAAATCGGCTTGGTTTATGCGACACCAAAACGGCCGATGCCACCGAAGCCGCGCTGGAAAAAGCAATCCCCGACCAATGGAAAAAAAACGCCCATCATTGGTTGATTCTGCATGGGCGCTATGTATGCAAAGCCCGCAAACCAGAATGCAGAAATTGTATTATTCGTGAGTATTGTGGGTTTAAGGAAAAAAGTTTGTCATCCCGAGCGTAGCCGAGGGATCTTATCATTATAAACGCGGACGACGCGGCACATTATTTTCTGTCATCATGCTGCGGGCTGCGTTAGCAGCAGCGCAGTATCCAGCTTTATAATGCTGAGATCCTGCTCGATTGCAAGCAATCAGCAGGATGACGAGGTTGTAATGACAATACTAAAAACGATTGGTCAGTGGAAAACGTCGGTCGCGGCCGAACATCATTGAGGAAATTTTAACGCCAGGGCAGCTTTGACGGCGTTTATATTCGTTGATACGCATCAGCTGCAATATGCGTTTAACGATGGCGGCATCAAACCCTTCTGCAATAATTTCTTCAGCACATTTTCTGCCTTCAATATGCAAAGTGAGAATCGCATCCAACACATCGTAAGGCGGTAATTGGTCAGCATCTTTTTGGTCAGGTTTTAGCTCAGCAGATGGCGCTTTGGAAATAGACCTCAACGGTATCACGTGTGAAACGGTGTTGCGCCAATTGGCGAGCACGTAGACATGCGTTTTATACACATCTTTTAGCACGTTGTAAGCACCGCAGGAATCGCCATACAGCGTTGAATAACCCACGGCGATTTCAGATTTGTTGCCAGTAGAAAGCAGCATGAAGCCCGTTTTATTCGACAGCGCCATTAAAATTTGCCCGCGAATACGCGCTTGTAAATTGCCGCCAATGGTCGGTTCAACCATCC
The DNA here is from genome assembly GCA_043736135.1 of Rickettsiales bacterium. Lineage (GTDB taxonomy): Bacteria > Pseudomonadota > Alphaproteobacteria > Rickettsiales > SXRF01 > JAYTDB01. The sequence continues at coordinate 1,747 of JAYTDB010000215.1, read as the reverse complement.
AGTCATCAGCACCTAATTGTGGCAATGATTGTTTATAGGTTTCCATCATTGGCGAAATGGCAATCGTATCGGTGTGAATGCCGAGTAGCTTAGCCGTCTCCAGCGCATCTTCCACGCTATCCGCCGAGCTGTAAGGCGAGGGCAGTAATACGCCGCGTACATTTTCTGCACCCAGCGCATCCACCGCGAATGCCGCCGTAATCGCTGAATCAATACCGCCTGATAAGCCGAGCAACACGCCCTTAAAGCCGTTTTTGTGCACATAGTCGGAAAGCCCCAGCTTCATAGCGTTCCACACGTCTTGTGAAGGCGCTGACGGTTGGCTAGCAGGCATCTCACCCACCATAAATACACCGTCTTCAAACGCGGGGCATTCATGGGTGATGTAGCCTGTTGAATCAACGCTAAACGATGCGCCATCAAACACCAAATCATCTTGCCCGCCGACCATGTTAGCGTAAGTAACGGATGCGTTTGCAGTCTGTGCAAATTGTGCGACGACATGTTTGCGCTGTGCCAGTTTACCCATTTCAAATGGCGAGGCGTTGAGTACTAAGACATGCTCGGTTGCTTCGCGGGCGAGGATTTGTGCGTTTTCTAAAAACCAAATATCTTCGCATACGAGTAGGGCGATTTTAGCGCCGTTCCACTCAAAACTTTTCAGCGTATGCCCTGCTGTAAAAACGCGCTTCTCATCGAACACGCCGTAGTTCGGCAGCATGCTCTTAAAATAGATATGTTGAATACGACCCTCGGCGGCGAAAATAGCTGCGTTATATACCACGCCTGACTCAACCCATGCCGTGCCAAAGGCAAGACCTATAGCACCTGTTTGTGCGCTAATGTCGCGGGCGAGCTGCGTACATTCTTTGGCAAAGTCGGGTATCAGCAGCAAATCTTCGGGTGGATAACCAGTCAGTGCTAGCTCTGGGCACAACACAATTTGCGCAGCTTTTTTGCTCGCGACCCCGTACGCATCGATGATGCGGCGTGCGTTGCCTTGTATGTCGCCAACCACAGGATTGAGTTGGGCAATTGCAATAGCGTGTTTTGTCATGGAGAGTATTATAAAAGCGCTTCTAGCTCGGGTAAAGCAGTATTCCAGTCGGCCACCAGCCCGTAATCCGCCACCTCAAAAATAGGCGCATTCTCATCTTTATTGATAGCCACGATGATTTTACTTTCTTTCATGCCCGCTAGATGCTGAATTGCGCCTGAGATGGCAACCGCGATATAGAGGTCTGGTGCTACGATTTTCCCCGTTTGCCCCACCTGATAATCGTTCGGCACAAAGCCCGCATCCACCGCTGCGCGTGATGCGCCAATGGCAGCACCGAGTTTATCAGCGATGCGCTCAATATGTTTGAAATTCTCCGCACTTCCCATGCCGCGACCACCCGAGATGACCACGCGGGCAGAGGTGAGCTCAGGGCGTTCGCTTTTGCTTGCTTCTAGATGCACAAATTCGGATAGACCGCTATCCGCAAATGGTGCGAGCGGTTCAATGGCCGCCGTGCCGCCTTCCCCCTCCCTTCCTCCCCCGCTTGCGGGGGAGGTGAAGGTGGGGGCGGGAGCAAAAGCGGATTGACGCACAGTGACGATTAAAGGTGACGCGGTAGCTTTGACGGTTTCAATCGCGTTGCCTGCGTAAATCGGACGTTTGAATGTATCTGCGGAGAGCACTTCCACGATGTCGGACACTTGAATTGTGTCGAGCAAAGCTGCCGCACGCGGCATAATGTCTTTG
>JAYTDB010000214.1:0-3744 GCA_043736135.1 Rickettsiales bacterium | reverse complement strand
ATTATCAAGCGCCAGCATATTCACGCCAAAGCTCGTTTGCAGCGGCGTGAAGCTATAAAGCTGTGATAGAACGACATCGGGCACGGCATCTTTTTTGATTTCCACAACCACGCGCACACCTGATTTATCAGACTCATCGCGCAAATCAGAAATGCCTTCAATTTTTTTCTCGCGAACGAGTTCCGCCATGCGCTCAATCAGCTTGGCTTTGTTCACTTGGTAAGGCACTTCAGAAATAATAATCGCCATGCGACCTGGGCGCACTTCTTCGATTTCCGTTTTGCCGCGCATGATAACCGAGCCGCGCCCCGTAGTCAGTGCAGAACGGCAGCCAGCGCGACCGAGAATCGTGCCGCCCGTTGGGAAATCGGGGCCTGGGCAGACTTCCATCATCTCTTCAATCGTCACCTCGTTATTGTCGAGATACATCATGCAGGCATCCACCACTTCGCCCAAATTATGTGGCGGAATATTGGTCGCCATACCCACCGCGATGCCGCCTGCCCCGTTCACTAAAATGTTCGGGTAAGCCGCAGGAAGAACCGTTGGTTCTTGTTCAGAGCCGTCATAGTTTTCTTGGAAAGAAACGGTGTCTTTATCAATATCGGCAAGAAGCGCGTGCGCCGCTTTGCTTAAGCGTGATTCGGTGTAACGCATCGCAGCTGGTGAATCACCGTCCATCGAGCCGAAGTTACCTTGACCATCAACCAGCATCAAACGCATCGAGAATGGCTGCGCCATACGCACCAACGAATCGTAAATCGCCGAGTCACCATGCGGATGGAATTTACCCATCACGTCACCAACGATACGAGCCGATTTTTTGTAAGGCTTATTGAATTCGCAGCCCAGCTCCAACATGCCGAATAAAATACGACGATGCACTGGTTTTAGACCATCACGCACATCGGGAATCGCCCGTGATACGATTACGCTCATCGCGTAATCGAGATATGATTTCTTCATTTCCGATTCAATCGAAACATGGTGCAAATCAGGCGTTTGGGTCAGGTTTGTGTCGGTCATGATGATTGCTCTATTCTGGTAAATTATAAACGAGCTAAAGTTTTAGCAGAAACAGGCAGTCGAGCAAGGAAAAATGCAGCTTATTACCGCTTTTCCAACCCTGTTTGGGTGATGAATGCTTTTTCTTGATATTCATAGTCGGTGTTAATCGCCCATAAATCATGCGACGCGCCCTCAGCAAGGTTTTGCGCGACCATCAAGCCCATTAGAATGCTGTGATCTTGATTGTTGTATTTGAATGAACCGTAACGCCCGATAACATTCAATCCTGAAAGCGTGCGTAAATATCTTTCAATCGGCTTCATCAGCTCTTTATAGCCACGCGCATAAACGGGATAACAGCGCGGGATGCGTATCATTTTTCCGCGCAGAATTTTTCCTGATTTTATCAAACCCGTTTGCATGATTTCTGTACTGGCTAATTGCACCAACGCATCTTCATTCTCGCTCCATATTGTATCATTATCATAACACCAATATTCAAGGCATAGAATCGTAGTTTTTGCATCACCATAAAGCTGCGGAACCCAATTACGGAAATTGGATACTCTCCCTGTTTTTAGCTCGGGTGAATGAATATAAATCCATTGATCGGGGAATGGATTATCGCCCTCAATTTCTAAATAAACCAAAATAGTATTGCGAAATTGTAGGCTGGAAGCCGCCTTTGTTACTTCTTCAGGCGCGCCAAGCTGTTTAACAAGCAGGCTAAGCGGCATGGTGGAAATAACGTGATCATAATTTTTTTGTTCGCCATTTTCCAGCGTGATACCTGTTATGGTATTGCCGTTGCGTATAACCGATTTGACAAGAGTCTGGTAGTGCATTGTACCACCCAACTCGCTCACGCGTTTTGCCATTTCTTCATAGACGATGCCAGCCCCTTGATGCGGATAAGCAAACTGATCCACCAGCGTCATATGTGCGCCTTTATTAGGCTTGATGAACGCGGATTTAATCGCGGCAGAAAGGGAGAATTTTTTGATGCGTTGGGCGGCGAAGTCGGCATCTAATTCGGTGCAGCTAATGCCCCACAGTTTCTCGCTGTAGGATTTGAAAAAAATGTTAAATAACTTTTTGCCAAAACGATTGGTTACCCAATTTTGGAAGCTGGATTCATCTTTGAGTGGATGTATTCTGGCTAGAATATAGCTGATAACACAATGAATAGATTTGAAGATACCCAAACCGAATAGCGCATTCCATGCTTGCAAGGGGTAATGAAAAAAACGTTTGTTATAATAAATTCGGCTGAGGCGGGTGATCATGTCGTAATTCGTGCCTACCACTTCCAACCAGATGCTGTTCACGCGTGGGTCGCTACTGAAAAAACGATGTGAACCTAAATCAACTTTTTGTCCCCATAAGGAAATTGTGCGCGCCATGCCGCCCGCGGCATCTTGCCCCTCATACACATCAACAGCCATTCCGCGTTTGGCAAGTTCCTAAGCCGCAGTCATGCCCGCTGGGCCTGCACCAATGATGGCTATTTTTTTTTCAATCACGCCGCTTCCAACTCATCAATCATTCCACTTATAATATCCAAGCCCTGTTGCCAGAAGGTTGGTTTTGAAGCATCTAGCCCAAATGGCTTGAGCAATTCTTTGTGCCGCAACGTGCCACCCGCCTCTAACATAGTCAAATATTTCTTTTCAAAGTTTTTAACGTTGCCGCCTTGATAAACGGCATAAAGTGAGTTCACCAAGCAATCGCCAAACGCATAGGCATAAACATAAAATGGTGTGTGGATAAAGTGCGGAATATAGGTCCAGAAATAACCGTAATCGCCCCCTAAATTAAGCGCGGGCCCTAGGCTTTCGCGCTGCACATCGAGCCATATTGTGCAAATCTGTTCGGTAGTCAGTTCACCTGATTTTCGTGCATCATGCAGCTTACGTTCAAAGTCACAAAAGGCAACTTGCCGCACAACGGTATTCAGCATATCCTCAATTTTGGAAGCAAGCAGACGCTTGCGCCGCGCGGGATTTTTTTCACGACGGAGCATTTCTTGGAACGTAAGCTGTTCGCCAAACACTGAAGCCGTTTCCGCGAGCGTGAGCGGCGTATCGCTCATCAACGTGCCCTGCTTAGCGGCCATGACTTGGTGAACGCCGTGACCAAGTTCATGCGCCAATGTCATTACATCCCGCGATTTACCGATAAAATTAACAAGCAAATACGGATGCACACTTGGCACACACGGATGCGCAAACGCCCCTGGGGTTTTTCCTGTGGTAATCGCCGCGTCTATCCATGGTTTATCAAAAAACACTTTGCCGTGTTTGGCGAGAGTGGGTGAAAAATTGGCATAAGAAGACAGCACTAAATCTTTCGCCTCATTCCAGCTATATTTCGTGTCATCATCGCCAGGTAGTGGCGCATTTCTATCCCATGATTCCAGCTGTTTTTTACCCAGCCATTTTGCTTTGAGCGTGTAATAGCGGTGCGATAATTGCGGGTATGATTTTTTAACCGCGCTGATGAGTGCATCCACGACCTCATCTTCGATGCAATTGCTGGCATTGCGCGAAGAAATAGGCTTTTTAAAGCCGCGCCAATTGTCTTCAGTCTCTTTATCTTTAGCGAGTGTGTTGGTGATAAGCGTAAAGAGTGGTGCATTTTTTTTGAACACTGCGCCGATGGATTGTGATGCGGCTTTACGCACTTTTTCATCTTTGCTGGAGAGTAGCTCAAATATTTCAGCTTCGGATAATTTTT
>JAYTDB010000213.1:0-2492 GCA_043736135.1 Rickettsiales bacterium | reverse complement strand
TGCTTGGTCGCGTGATGCGTCGGCATTAGAGGCATGGAAACAAGGAAAAACAGGCTATCCAGTGGTTGATGCGGCGATGCGGCAATTGCTTGCGACGGGCTGGATGCATAATCGTGCGCGGATGATTGTCGCCTCATTCGCCACCAAAGATTTGCAGCTTGATTGGCGTTTGGGTGAGGAGCATTTTGCGCAATATCTGATGGATTATGAGTTGGCGTCTAACGTTGGCGGCTGGCAATGGTCGGCGTCTACGGGTACAGACGCGCAGCCATGGTTCCGTATTTTTAATCCGTATTTGCAAAGTGAAAAATTTGATGCGAACGGCGATTATATTCGTCGCTATGTTCCCGAATTGGCGCATGTTCGTGGTAAGGAAATTCACAATCCATCACCATTGCTGCGAGGAAGTTATCCGCCGCCGATGGTTGATCATGCACTTGCGAGAGAAAAAACGCTGAGCATGTTTAAGAGCTTAACGTCATCCTGCTGATATACGTAGTATATCGAGCAGGATCTCAGCATTATTAAGTTGGATACTGCTCTTTTTCTAACGAAAAAAGCAGCATGACGGGCGCTTGGTTTATTGACGCCACAGCTCATACAAAGCCGATTGTTGCGTATTGATTTCCCGCTTGTGCAGTGCACGTTTCATCGCAGGATCAACAAATTGTTTGAGTTCATCTTCAGCTGGTTGTTTTAGAGTCGGATAAATTGGCAATAGCTGTTCATAGATTTTGGTCGCAACCGCCAGCGGATTCTCAAGGATGTCGGCATAATCGCACTTTATCACGCGTAGCCCTTCAATATGTAGTAGCGCATGTTCGATATATTTTTGCCAGAGCAAAAGCCCATCATTAAAGGGAATATCATTCCGCAATGCGAGCGATTGCGCGATTTCACCAGGGTGGCGGCTGACGGTAATAATCGTTGGGTTTTGCACTGCCATTTTCCATTCGGGCAGCGTGAAACATAAGCGCGGATCTTTCAGTGCCCAAACGCCGCGCGCGGATAATTTTTCGACGAGTTGTGCAATGCGCGTATTAATATCAACAGGTAGGGGCGGGCAAGGGCTGTCATAATATTCCACCTGAAACCAATTGGCGCGATGATGTTTGTAGATAAGCTGGTTGATGGCGAGCGCATCCTTGCGTTCAAAAAAACCTTTTGGATTATCGTAGGTCGCTGGCAAAAGCTCGTCTTTTTCGCCGACATACACACCCATTAATTCAAGCATCTTAGTGGCAACTGACGTGCCGGAGCGGTGCATCCCAAGGACAAAGATGGTCATGGTTTAACGATTTTCTATCATAGTATAAATATGGCGAACAACTCACAGAGCTGCTTTCAATATGTTGTATAATAGTATAATGAACTATTTCAACCCATAGTTTTGATTCATTGCATATGACTATATTCGTTCAAATGGTGAGTTACCGTGACCCTGAGTGTCACCATACCCTCGCGGATATGTTCGCGAAGGCAGCGCATCCTGAGCATATTTCAGTTGGATTATGCTGGCAACTCGACCCTGAAGAAGATGCGGAATACCTTGCTGTGCCTTACCCGCGAGCCGATCAGGTGAAGGTGGTTACCTTTACGGCGAAAGAAGCAAAAGGGGCGGGTTGGGCTCGGTGTGAAGCGCAGAAACTCTATAATGATGAAGATTATATTCTTCAAATTCAGTCTCATATGCGATTTGAGCCAAATTGGGACGAAGTGTTGGTGGCAATGCTCGAATCGCTGCCGACCAAGAAGGCAATTTTGACGGCGTGGCTGCCAGGTTACATCCCACCAGATGAAAAACCAGACTTAAATGGCCAGATTCCTGTTGCGATTGTGAATCGTTTGGGGCCTGAAAATGATGCGCAGATGCTGCATCTCATCAAGCGCATGGTGCCCGAGGAGAAGTTGGAGAAGCCGTTCATTACCGCCTTATGGGTGGGTAATTTTATGTTTACCCACGCGCAAACGCTAAAAGACGTGCCTTTTGACCCGCATGTGTATTTCTGGGGTGAGGAGCTGAATTATTCGGCGCGCTTATGGACGCATGGGTATGATATCTATCATATCAACCGCGTGGTGCTGTATCATTATTGGGACAGAATTGGTGTCAAAGATGCGAATGTCTATCGTGATCACGGCATCGAGCTGAATCGCCTGTCACTCGCCCGCAACCAACATTTATTTCGTTTCAAGCACACCGAAGATGCGCAAGCGCTGCAAAATATCGAGCAGTATTTGTTGGGGCATGAGCGGCGGCTTGCCGATTATTGGAAATTTATTGGTGTAAATTGGCAAAAAAGAACTATTGCATTTTTTGCCCGCGAGGGATTCTTTGCCGAAGAAGATAAAGCGGAATCAACATTGCCAAAAATATTTGTTTCGATTGCCGCTTATCGTGACCCTGAGGCGCGGCACACGGTTTCGGACTTGTTTGATAAAGCTAGCTATCCAGAGCGTATTTCGGTGGGGCTTTGCTTGCAATATGATGA
>JAYTDB010000212.1:0-5918 GCA_043736135.1 Rickettsiales bacterium | reverse complement strand
TCTGCCATTAAGCAAGTTGAGGGCATTCAAACAGGCATAAACGCATTCCGCCTGAAATATAATTGCCTGCCGGGGGATTGTGCAAATGCAAATAATTTTGGCTTTGAGACCCGCACAGGTGCGCCAGGGCATGGCAACGGCAATAGCCTGTATGAAAATTGCAATCCATTAACCAGCTGGAATTTACAAGGTTGCGAAACCTTGCTGTTTTGGAGTGATCTTTCTGACGCCGCCCTTATTGATGGCAACTTCACCACTGCAACCGATGCAAACAACACCATCACCGCTGCCAATCGCTCGCTCTACTTCCCCCGCTCAAAACTAGGTTCGGGTTATTTCATGGTGTATAACACTACCAATGTAACATTCCCATGGCTGGGACAGTATCAAAACTTTTTAGGACAATATCAAAATTATTTAGCGCTGATAGATATCAGCGGCACAATAGATGCCAGTGGCGTTTCACCTTTGCCAAGCTTAACCCCCACCCAAACCTTCGCCATCGACAGCAAGCTAGATGATGGAAAGCCAATGAGCGGCAAGGTGCTTGGGGGCACCTATCAAAACTCCGGGTTCTTCCCAGGAACCTACCCAGGGGCACCAGGGGCATCTGTGGATGATACTGACTGCACGCTGGATGCGGATAGGTACAATACACCATCCCTCCTTATGCTGATACGAAGCTATGCGTGCTAAACATAAAGATGTAGCCCTGTAACCATCGCCATTTTTTCTACGAATAGGATATTAGACACTATTTTGGAGGATATTATGTATCGCTTACTCTTGATTTTCCTAGCCCCCATCGCCCTTATCACAGACGTGCAAGCGGCAGAGCAAAGCCTGCCAAAGCTCACCGAAGAACAGCAATATGTCATTCATGGCGGCACCGAAAAACCGTTCAACAATGCTTATTGGAACAACCATGAAGATGGCATTTACGTCGATGTAATAACGGGAAAACCGCTCTTCTCCTCTACCGATAAATTTGATTCAGGCACTGGCTGGCCAAGTTTTAGCCAACCCATTGACGCAAACTTCGTCAAAATGAAAGACGATGGATCGCTGGGTATGAGCCGCACCGAAGTAAAATCGAAAGATAGCGACGCGCATTTGGGGCATGTGTTTGATGATGGCCCAAAAGATAAAGGCGGCAAACGCTACTGCATCAACTCAGCTGCACTGCGCTTTATCCCCAAAGACCAGCTTTTGGTCGAAGGCTTCGGTGGTTATTTGAGTCTGTTTGATAAGAAATAATTTATTTCTGTAAAACAAGTGTGCACCAACCCTCATGGGTGAAGCGCATCACGCGCTTTAGGCCTTGCGCGCGGTGTGCAGCAAACACCATCTGTTCTTGATCCACCAGCAAACCAGATAACACACAATACCCCCCTGGGGTAAGAGTGCGCGCAAGCTCAGCAGAGAATTTAATTAGCGGGCGTGCAAGAATATTAGCAACGACCAACTCACATGCGCCAAATTCTTTGACCACTTTACTCTTATAACCATCCGACACACCGGTTGCGATGCTTGCGGTTTCGCGGTTGATTTTGACGTTCTCTGCCGTGACCGCAACCGCAATCGGGTCTATGTCCACCGCCAGAATATCCGTATTCCACAGCTTCGCCGCCGCAATTGCCAGAATGCCCGAACCCGTGCCCATATCCAAAACTTTGTTGGGCTGCATGCGCTTTGCCACCCATACCAATGCCTGCAAACAAGTACGCGTGGTGCCGTGCTCGCCTGAACCAAATGCCGCACCCGCTTCCACCTGAATACGAATAGAACCCACAGGGGGTATATCTTTAATGTGCGAACCATGCACATAAAAACGCTCAATCATCAGCGGCGGAAAATTTTGTGCGACCAGTGCCAACCAATCTTGCTGTTGGATAATTCCGGTAGTCATGGGCGGTGTTTTAACGCCACTCATCATCGCAAGCAATGCCACACGGCGGGTAATCTCGGCCATATCTGGCGGCGCATCAAACAGCAGCTCACATTGCCAAAAATTCTGCACCTCATCCAGCTCAAATGCCGACGTAGACAGCGCAATATCATCAAACGAATTTTCCAACTGTTCGGCTGCACCAAATGGCAATTCAAATGCCACCTGATGATAATGCGATACTTGTTTAAACGGATTTTTCATATCAAATACTATAATTAATGAAGTGTATGGTTGCACATGTTGCGAAAATGGGTTGCCTTGAGAACCGCAGCGTAAGCGTACATTAAGTACGTGCGCAGCGGAAGCACAAAGACAAGACATTTGCAGCCATGTGCAATCATAAAAGTTCCAACCATTCATCCTCGGTTAGCACCTGCACACCAAGCTCCTTGGCTTTATTTAATTTTGAACCGGCATCGCTGCCTGCTATGACATAGTCCGTTTTTGCGGAAACACTACTTGCCACTTTTGCACCTAATTGCTCGGCGCGTGACTTCGCTTCGGCGCGACTTACTTTCACCAATGTCCCTGTAAATACCACGGTTTTTCCTGCGATCGCAGAATCCGTTTTGGCACTCTCCGCATCGGTAATAGTGAGCCGCTCCGACAAGCAATCTAGCATCTCGTTATTATGCGATTCAGCAAAAAATTCTTTGAGCGCGGCAACCACTTTTGGGCCGATACCATCAATCAATTCCAGCTCGGATTTCATACCCTGCCCCCGCATGGTATATACCCACATAGGGTATGATACAAATTGCTTGGCAAGCAGCTTAGCCGTCACTTCACCGACATGACGGATGCCGAGCGCGAAGATGAATTTAGCCAATGAAACGGTGCGTGCTTTTTCAATCGACGCCAGCAAATTATCCACCGATTTTTTGCCCATACCTTCACGATTTTCTAACTGCTCCGCATGTTGCGAAAGGCTAAAAATATCCGCGATATTTTTAATCAAGCCATCCTTCCAAAACGCCATAATTTGACGTTCGCCGAGCCCATCAATATCCATCGCATCGCGAGCAACAAAATGCCGCAAGCGCTCAATCAATTGCGCTTCGCAAGCAAGCCCACCCGTACAACGCTTTGCCACCCCGCCCTCCTCGCGCACAGCAAGGCTTCCGCACACAGGGCAATGACTCGGAAACTGATACGGCTCACTTCTATCCGCCCGCGCCTTAGAACTCACGACCACCTCCACCACTTGCGGAATCACGTCGCCCGCGCGTTGAATCACCACCATGTCGCCGATGCGAATATCTTTTCGGGCAATCTCATCTTCATTATGCAGCGTGGCATTACTTACCATCACCCCGCCGACATTCACGGGCTTCAGCCGCGCAACTGGCGTGAGCGCGCCCGTGCGCCCGACTTGAATATCAATTGCCTCAATCATCGTCGTCGCCTGCTCGGCAGGGAATTTATGTGCAATCGCCCAACGTGGGCTGCGGGCGACAAAACCTAGACGTTTTTGATATTCTAAATTATCAACTTTATAGACAAGACCGTCGATGTCAAAACTAAGTGAATCACGCAAATTCAACATCCCAGCATGGTATGAAAATATCTGGTTCAAATCCCCCGTTTTAACAAGCTGAGGAGTGCCTTTAGGGTTTGTTGAAGTTGTCGTAAATCCTAAGTGACGGAAATACTCTACAGTTGCAAATTGACTATGCTGTTTTTCCAGCAGGTCACCTACCCAACTATATACAAAATAGCTTAGTTTTCGGCTGCCAGTAATGGTTGCATCAAGCTGCCTTATTGACCCCGCCGCTGCATTGCGCGGGTTAGCAAATATCGGCTCACCCTCTGCTTCGCGCTGTTTATTCAGCTCTGCAAAGGCAGCATGCGTCATATACACTTCACCGCGCACTTCTAAAATATTGGGAAAATCACTCTTCAACTGTTTTGGAAACCCAGAGATAGTTGCTAAATTATCTGTAATATTCTCGCCTTCCTCGCCGTCACCACGCGTCACACCTAATACAAATTTTCCACGTTCATAACGTGCGGCAAAGGACAGCCCATCAATTTTTGGCTCACAATAGTAAGAAACAGATTCTGTTTCAGGCAGCCCAAGATATTTTTTAATCCGAGCATCCCACTCGCGCACATCCTCTTCGTCAAAGGCATTGGCAAGCGACAACATCGGCACGCTATGTTTTACTTTGGCGAATTTTTCAAGCGGTGCTGCGCCTACCTTTTGCGTTGGGCTGTCGGGGGTTTGCAGCTCAGGGTATTTGGCTTCCAGCGCTTCTAACTTGCGGCGGATGATATCATATTCACCGTCAGAAATTTCGGGTGCATCGTTTTGATAATAGAGCGCATCATGACGGCGGATTTCATCCGCCAATGCTTGCCATTCCTGTTTCACGAATAAATCAACCATAACAAACGCCCAAAATCGCTAGGCTGAACCAGATGCGCGAAAATGGCGCGCGCAAAAACTTGAGCGTAGGATTGCTACGTGAGCTTTGAGCACTCCATTGACAAGTAAGTTGGTCAGCATAGTAGATTTTCATCACGCTGCTTGCTCCAGCAGTTTGGCGGCGGCTTTTCGCGCTTCTGGTGTGATGGTTTCACCCGCGAGCATCCGCGCCAGCTCTTCTTCGCGCTCTGCAAGCGTGAGGGTTTTCACCTGCGTGGAAACCTTTCCCGCTTTATTGTCTTTGGCAATGAGCAAATGCTGGCTACCCCGCGCCGCCACTTGCGGCAAATGCGTCACCACTAACACTTGTGACGCCTCGCCCAGCTGCGCGAGCCGCTTACCAATCGCATCGGCCACCGCGCCGCCCGTACCGGTATCAATCTCGTCAAAAATAATCGTTGGTGTGGAACGTACGGAAGAGAGCGCCACTTTCATCGACAGCATAAAGCGGGATAACTCACCGCCCGATGCAATTTTTGATAGCGGCGAAAATACGATGTCTTTTGCGCCTTTCGACACGTTGGTTGCACATTCAAAGGCAATCGCATCCGCCCCCTGCTCTGACCAATTTTGTTCTGTTGCGGCATCGACACGGACACGGAAATGCGTACCTTCCATTTTCAGTGGCGCGAGTTCTTTGGCGATGGCTTTTTCAAGCTTTGCGCCTGCTTTTTTACGGGCTTCGCTGAGCTTTTCAGCCTCCGCCATAAAGGTTGTACGCGCCTGTTTCACGGCAGCGTCCACCTTGCCGGACTCGCGGGTTTGGCTGGAGAGCAGCTCCAATTTTCCATCAATGTCAGCGCGCAAATTCGCTAATTCATCCACCGATACATGATATTTCCGCGCGGCGGCTTTCAGCGCAAATAAACGCTCTTCCACACGCTCCAACTTTTGCGGGTCGAAAGTTGAATCCTCGCCAATTTTTTCCAGCGCGTAAAGTGCTTCTTCGGCCTCGATATGCGCTTTTTCTAAACCCTCGATAATCGCGGTGTAACCCGAAGTCAGCGGCGAACGCACCAAGGTTTTTTGTGCATTACGCAGGCCAGACAGCACGCCCTTATTCATCTCACCGATCGATTCATTCAGAATCTCAAATAATTTTTCACTGCCCATCATCCGCGCGCGTTGGTCGGTCAGTGATTCTTCTTCGCCCGCTTGCGGATTTAGGCTTTGCAATTCTTTTTGCATATGCTGCAAATAATCCTGCTCGCGCGAGGCTTGCGCGATATCTGCAAGTAATTTTTCCAGCGCATCACGCTGTTTTTTCCATTCTTGATAAGCTGTGCTCACGATTTTTCGTTCTTTGGAAAGCGCACCATATTCATCCAGCAAACTGCGATGCAAAACTGTATCTTGTAGTGATTTCTGATCGTGCTGGCCGTTGATTTCCACCAGCGTATCGCCCAATTTTTTAAGGCCAGCCAGCGTTATCGGCGCATCATTGACCAATATGCGTGATTTTCCGTCTGTGCTTAGATTACGGCGAATGAGGATGCTATCCGCTGCGTCCAATTCCAATTCAGCAAGTGCTGCTTGCGC
>JAYTDB010000211.1:0-4151 GCA_043736135.1 Rickettsiales bacterium | reverse complement strand
TACGCGCCGCTGCTTGGGCGGTGATACCCAAATTTTTAAGTAATTTGGGTATGCAAACTAACAGCGTTAAATACGGCGTACTCTACGCCCTATGGCTTGCGCTACTTGCCCGTGTATTTTTTCATGCCTGGGTTAGCGAAGATGCCTATATCACCTTCCGCGTGATTGATAATTTTATGGCGGGGTTCGGCTTGCGTTGGAACGTGACCGAGCGCGTGCAGGTCTTTACCCATCCTCTATGGCTGCTGCTGCACCTGCCCTTTACTGCCATTTGGGATAATATTTTTCACGTCAATATCGCACTGGGTGTGATTTGCACCATGAGCGCCATAGCAGTCACGCTATTTACCTTCCGCGAAAAGCCCTTATGGATGATTGGGCTATGGTTTTTACTGCCCATGTTTCTATCCAAAACATTCATGGATTACTCCACTTCGGGCTTAGAAACCTCGCTGTCATTCTTGCTTTTTTCGCTATTTGGCTACGTATTGCTACGACAAAGCGAATCGCGTTTTTTCTTTTTAATGCTGAGCATTATTTCTGCGCTCTTACTCACCAACCGCCTTGATCATGCCGTCCTCATAGCACCTGTATGGGGTTGGTTATTTTATAAAAAACGCCCCGTTATCTGGCAACTCGTCATCGGCGCATTACCACTCATTATGTGGCTTGCCTTCTCACTTTTTTATTACGGGTTTTTATTCCCCAATACCAAATATGCGAAGATGGATACCGGCTTTCCGCTGTCCGATTATCTACTGCAAGGGCTGAACTACACCTTCACTTGGTTCACTTACGATACATCCAGCATCATCACCCTCGGCACCTGCCTGACTCTAATCGCACTTCGTAAAAAGCTGGATATTTATGCCGCCATCGGTATGGGAATCGCGCTGAATTGCGCGTACACGCTCAGCATTGGCGGGGATTATATGATGGGGCGTTTTTGGGCCGTGCCCTTCTTTGCGAGCGCTTGGCTATTGGTTGCCATTATCCCGCAAACGATTCGCCGTGATTATGTATTTCTTGCCGTCGCCACATTGCTTACCAGCTACGTCATCCCTACATTCGTCATGGATATTCGCAATATCTGCGCGACATGCATCCCTGTTAATGGGCGCATTATTGATGCCCGCGTTATTTTTAATCGCAATGAATTATTTCCACGTTTATGGCCATGGGAAATGCGTCATGAAGGGCAATATAAATTTGGCCGCGATGGCAAAGAGCTAGCGATGCAAGATGCAATTCCCATCACACGCTTGCGTTATGTCGGTATGAACCCGTACTATGCGGGTGCACGCGCCACCATTATTGATGAACTTGCACTGGCTGATCCTTTGCTCGCAAGGCTTCCCGCCATGACCTCCAAACCTTTCTATGTTGGACATTTCAGACGAAAAGTACCTGACGGCTATGAATATGCATTGGAAACTGATTCACTTGAAAAAATGGATCCTGACCTTGCAAAATATTATGAAAAAATTAGGCTACTCACGCGCGGTGATTTATGGGATAGTGAGCGCTTAATGACTATTATTCGTTTTAACGCGGGACAATATGACTACTACAAACAACGCTACCTCGTCCGCGAGAAATAAATCTGCCCTTGTGGTGGGTGCGACATCATCGCTGGCACAGATTCTTTGTAGGAAGCTGGCTGAGCAAGGCTACCGCTTGATTCTAGCCGCGCGTGATGAGCAAGAATTATCACTGCTTGCGGGCGATATTGATACGCGTTTTGGCAATCGCTGCACAACGTTGCTTGCCGACATTGCTGAAAAATCATTTAACCCGACGCGTTTTGTCGAACAGGCGGGTGCATTTGATACGCTGTTTATGGTCATCGGCGATATGGGTAGTGGTGAGCAAGATGATGTGCAAAATTTACGGCATGTCGCGCTATTGAATTACGTTATTCCCAGCCAGATTTTATCGGTTGCGGCTGAGACCATGCACGAGCAAGGTGGCGGCGATATGGTGATTATAGGCTCGGTTGCGGGCGATAGAGGTCGCGCCAGCAATTATGAATATGGTGCCGCCAAAGCAGCCATCGCCACGTTTGCGAGCGGACTGCGTAATCGCTATGCCAAGCTTGGTTTGCATGTGATGACCGTGAAGCCAGGGTTCGTGGATACGCCAATGACATGGGGCATGAACAGCCCACTCATCGCCAGCCGCGAGGCGGTGTCAGATGCAATTTTAAAGGCGATGGCAAAGAAAAAAGACGTAGTGTATGCGCCGTGGTTCTGGAAATTTATCATGCTTATTATTATGCATATTCCCGAAAAGATTTTTAAGAAGTTGAAGCTTTAGTTTCGTCATACTGCTTTTTGCACAGCCAAAAGAGCAGTATCCAGCTACATAATAAAAAAATCCCTCGACTTCGCTCGGGATGACGGGCAATTAAACAGGCAGCCGCGCGCGAAACGCTGCACCCAGCGTTCCATCGTCCAAATAATCAAGCTCACCGCCGACAGGAATCCCTTGTGCGAGGCGAGAAATCGATAAATTATACGGCGCCAAACGCGTGGTGAGATAATGCGCGGTCGTATGGCCTTCCAGCGTTGCATTGGTTGCTAGAATAATTTCTTTCACTGCACCACCCGCCACCCGCGTCATCAAACTTTCCACATTTAATTGGTCAGGCCCGCGATCATCAATCGCCGATAGCGTGCCACCCAGCACATGATAACGCCCGCGAAATAAATTGCAGCGTTCAATCGCCCATAAATCCGCCAGCTCTTCAACCACACACAGCACCGTGTCATCGCGCCGCGCATCCGCGCAAATTGAGCACGGGTCTGAGCTATCCAAATTACCGCAATGGCCGCAGGTTTTAATGCTAGTCATCGCCTGAGTCAGGCTTTTTGCCAGCGGCGACATCAGCTTATCTTTTTGACGAATCAAATGTAACACCACGCGCCGCGCCGAACGCGGCCCCAAACCCGGAAGCTTCGAGAATTGTCTGATTAAATCTTCGAGGTCAGAATGCGCCATTGTCGCTCCTTAACTGTGCTTGCTTTTGTTCCACACTAGGCAGCCAAGGTAAGCTGCGCGGAGCGTACATAAGTACGTGAGCACAGCGAGTCCGCAGGATAACGACGTGTGGGGCAAAATGAAGCACGGTTAAAACGGTAATTTCATGCCAGCGGGCAACTTCATCCCGCCCGTCAATGCGCCCATTTGCTGTGCCGCTGCTGCGTCCACCTTGTCACCTGCACCGTTGATTGCAATCACAATCAAATCTTCCAAGGTTTCTTTATCGTCAGCATTGAGCAAGCTTGCATCAATATTGATTTTTTTGAGTTGTTTTTTACCCGTAATAACCACGGTTACCGCGCCACTACCTGCCGAGCCTTCTACTTCTGAAGCCTCGAGCGCTTGTTGCGCTTGCATCATTTTATTTTGCATCTCTTGTGCTTGTTTCATCATTTTTTGAATATTCATAATCGTCCTCTTTCTTATTTTACACTGACTATCTTTGCACCAGGAAACTGCTCAAGCAAATTGGCTACCAGCGGTTCCGCTTGCGCTTTTTCTTTTAATTCTTCTGTATGAAGTATTTCCTGCTCGCGCAAGGTGGTCGCCTGCGCGTCATCACTCAACGTCACGCTCCAGCTTTGACCTGTCCATTGTTTCAGATAATCCATCATCTTCACCGTGAAATCACGCGGCTGTGCTTCTACCATCGACAACACCACCGTACCTTGCGCGTAACTCACCAGCCGCGCTTTATCACGCAGGGTCAGCGCGAGTAACGGCTCACGGTTTTTTTCAAAGAAATCAACAAATGCGGCAAAATCTTTCGGTGATTCTTGCACAACCAATTGCGCGACAGGAGCGGCCTCTTTTGCGGTTGGCGCAGAAGGAGCGGCTTGCGGCGCAGGTGAAGATTTTACATTTACGTCACCATCGCGAATCAATTCCGCTGGCGTTGGCATATCGGCAGCGTAAGCAATACGAATCAGCAACATCTCAAGCGCAGATAAGGGCGATGGCGCAAATTTGACTTCACCCACACCTTTTAAAAACATCTGCCACAAACGCGCCAATATCGGCATCGATAAAAGGTTCGCAAATTCACCTAGTTTTTTACGGTCATGCTCAGGCAGCGTCACATCATTCGCCACCGCATTACGGTTGATTTT
>JAYTDB010000210.1:0-1783 GCA_043736135.1 Rickettsiales bacterium | reverse complement strand
AAAAAAAAACATACGTTTTTTGCTATCGGCTACTGAAAATTGCATGGAAGGCTGCACGTTGATTTTAGATGCGGTACTCGCAGAACTCGACACGCTGGAGGGCATCGTCATGTATAGCCTTTTTCAAATGCCGACAGCAAAAACCAAGCGCGAAACACTTTATAATGCGCTTTTTTCCAAAGGTTGCAGCCTGCACTGCGCGGCGGAAAATATTACCATCGCCAATTGGGACGATGCACAGCGCATGGAAGATGTATGGTTAGTTCGCGATGTGATGACGCAGCAATCACCAGATATTTTGACAAGCTTGCAAGCCTGGGATAATCATCTCGTATGAATGAAATCAACTTCCTCGAAGCCTACCAGAAAAAAACCACGCGCAATTATATTGAGCGGGTGACGGCGCATGACAAAGGCGAATGCGCTACCATCGCCAAGCAATGGGGAAAAGATTATTGGGACGGCGCCCGTGAGCACGGTTACGGCGGCTATGGTTATGATGGCCGCTGGCTGCCCATCGCCAAGGATATCGCCGTTCATTATGGGCTTAAAGCAGGCGATAAAATTTTGGATATTGGCTGCGGCAAGGCATTTTTACTCTATGAACTGACGCAAGCGGTGGCGGGTGTGGAGGTAGCGGGTTTTGATATTTCGGCTTACGGTATTGAGCACGCAAAAGAAGAAGTTCGCCCATTTCTAACCCACGGCAATGCCACAAAGCTGCTCTATCCTGACAATTATTTTGATTTTGTTTTTTCTATCAACACGTTTCATAATTTACAAATATTTGAATTAGAAAACGCGGTGAAAGAAATGCAGCGCGTGAGCAAATCTAACAAAAAATGGCTGTGCGTGGAGTCGTATCGCAATGAATCTGAAAAAGCGAATATGCTTTATTGGCAGTTGACCTGCGAATCTTTTTACCGACCAGAAGCATGGAAACATATCTTCAAACAATGCGGATATGATGGCGATGTCGGTTTTATTTATTTTGAGTAGATCATGAAAAAAATCGCACGCGCCGCTTTCGCAAAAAGCTTCAACTGGTTTATTTCCGACATTTTGGCTCGCGTACATTTCAGCGTGTTCTGGGGAAATCTATTGCTCACCATCAATAAATCAGCGGGTTTCTTGGAAAGCCCTATCTTTGCGCGCTGCCTCAAAGAAATTGAAAATTCCCATAAATACGATGCCTATGAAGCGCCACAATCCATCGCTTGGCGCTTGCACACGCTGGTATGGGCAACGCAAAATGCCGCAAAGTTAGAAGGCGATTTTGTGGAGTGCGGTGTGTTCAAGGGCGATTTTTCTTACGTCATCACCCAGATGCTTGATTTCAAAAATATCCAAAAAACATTCTATCTTTACGATAGCTTCGCGGGCTTCTCGCCAGCACTTTCGAGCGCAAGCGACTTCCCAGATGCGCCTGATTTTTTTGACAAGGCGAATAAAATTTATTCAGCGGGCGATTTATTTGGTGATGTCAGCAAGCGATTTACCAACCTTCCCAACGTCAAGATTATCAAAGGTTTTGTGCCGGATAGCTTTGCGGTTGCCATGCCAGAAAAAATCGCATTTTTACATTTGGATTTAAATTCACATGCTGCGGAAGTAGCGGCACTCGATGCGCTATTCGATAGAGTGGTGAGTGGTGGTTATATTATTTTTGATGATTATGGTTGGGTGCTGGCGCGCAAACAAAAAGATGCGCTAGATGGGTTTATGAACCCGCGCGGCTACCACGTGCTTGAGTTACCGACAGGTCAAGGGCTGGTGATTAAGC
>JAYTDB010000209.1:0-5155 GCA_043736135.1 Rickettsiales bacterium | reverse complement strand
GGTTGGCGCCACTTTTTCAACAGCGGTTGAAATTTGCTGAATCGTGCTTGAAGCACCATTAATCTGATGTTCATAGCTGCCACGTGCTTTGAGCTCCGTATTTTCCGACTTAAGCTTCGCATGCTCTAATGCACGCTTCATCACCAATAACAAACGCTCTTCATTAAATGGTTTTTCGATAAAATCATACGCGCCCATTTTAATCGAAGATACGGCGGTTTCGATATTACCATGACCAGAAATCATAATGACGGGCAAATGCGGGTATTTTTTATGCACCATCTCTAAGATGCCGAGACCATCCTGTTCGCTGCCTTGCAGCCAAATATCGAGAATCATCGCCGATGGAACGCGCTCCGCAATCGCCTTAAAGGCGGTGTCGCTGTTAGCTGCTGTACGAATCGCATAGCCAGAATCTTTTAAAATATCCGCCACCATATCGCGGATGTCAGCTTCATCATCAATAATGAGAATATCTGCAGTCATGGGCATAACCTCGTGCTTGGTTTTTAGTACTAGGTTCTTGGTTTTCTAAGCACGAAAAACCATGAACGAAGCACCGACTGCAACATTAATATCACAGTGTTGCTAAAAATAAAGCGTTACTTTTGCGCCACAGTCAGGATTATTTTCAAGCTTTAACAACCCCTTATGGTCTTCGACGATTTTTTTGACAATCGCCAGCCCCAAACCCGTCCCTTGTGGGCGAGTCGTTACATAAGGCTCTAACATAGCGCCCTCCTTACCTTCAGGGAAACCAACGCCATTATCACTCACCGCCAGCGTGATATGCTCGCCTTCTTGCGAAATTACCACCGAAATCCGACCTTTTTCATCGCCGCCCTTGACTTCAATCGATTCAGCGGCGTTTTTAACCAAATTCGTCAGCACCTGCGACATTTGCCGTTCATCACATTCAAACATCACGCTGCCTTCAGGCGTTTGCAGGCTAATATCCACGTTCGGGAAACCAACCTGCGATGCAAAAACTGATTTCTTAGCGATAGAAATCAAGTCTTCTGGTTGCATCCGCGCCGTTGGCATCCGCGCAAATGATACAAACTCTTCTACCATCCGCCCAATATCACCCACGTTTTTGCTAATGGTATCAACGTAGCGTTGGAACGTTTCTTCATCTTCAGTGATATATTTTGTGTATTTCTTTTTAAGGCGTTCTGCCGCCAGCAAAATAGGCGTGAGCGGATTTTTAATTTCATGCGCCACGCGGCGCGCCACATCCGCCCAAGCTGCATTACGCTGCGCATCCACCAACAGCGTAATATCATCAAAGGTTACAATATACCCATCAGGGGTATTCTCTTTCATGTCAGCAACCACACGCACATGCAACGTCAGATTTTTACCTTCATTGGAAAGCGATATCGAGCTTTGCGCTACCTCACCTTTTAACACCGCCGCCTGTGCAAGCAGCTCATTAATAGAAGTGATATCGGTGATATTGCTTTCCTTCGTCAGCACCAAATCAATCTCGGCAAGAATAGAGACCGATGAGGGGTTAATGAGAATAATTTTCTTATCCGCATTCAGTGCAATCACGCCTGCTGAAACGCCCGATAATACCGCCTCAGAAAAACGCCTGCGTTCATCAAGCTGCCGATTCGCCAGAATCAAATCCCCGCGCTGTGATTCCAGCTGTTCGGTCATGCGATTAAAGGTACGCGACAAATGCCCCATCTCATCATTCGGAATATCGCCGCTGATACGTGCGCCATAATCGCCGCCACGCACACGATCCGCCACTTGCATTAAATGTGAAATCGGTGTCGTCAGCTTAGCGGCAAAGAGCATCCCATACCAAATCACGGTAAGTAACAACAATAACGCCAATGAAATAAACACTACTAAAAAGGCAAACTGCAAGCGTGATAGCTGCGATTGCAGTGAGCGATATTCCTGCACTGCGCCGCTTGCTTTATTCATGTGCTCAATCACACGGCTATCAACCAGCCTGCCAATAATTAAATAGCCGTCTGGTAAGTCAGGAATTTTTACCATCGCGCGGATTTTATCATCATTACTATTCACCATGATGACCTCACCGTGATTCATCCTATCCGCCTCTTCAGGCGAAATATTTTCAAAAGCAAGTGCGAAACTCAAACGCCCTTGTGCGATGATGCGGTTACGATAAATTACCAATGATTCGGTCAGCACGCGTAGCGATGTTTGCGTCCCGACAATATTATTAAACTCAGGTGGGTTTGAATAAACAAGGTTAGTCACTTTGCTTAAATCATCCGCCATGGCAATAGCGTCACCACGCAAATTATCCTGATGCTCTTCCAAATAAGCCTGTGCAACGCTTAGTGATTCTTCCACAGCCGTTTGCACGCGTTCGTTGAACCATGTTTGCACGCCAACATTGATAAATAATGCCGAAAAAATTGACATAGCGAGCGTAGGAAAAAGACTCACCAAGCTAAATAAAATAATAATGCGGGTTTGCAATTTTGAGCCCGCAGAACCTTGCTTGAGCGACATCCATAACCGCCGCAACCGCCAAAAAACCAACGCCGCAATCAACGTCAACAAACCAACATTGACGATCAATAAGTTATATACACGCCGCGGCTTTAAACCGATAGAGCCGTCCGATGTAGTAATCACATAAAAGGTAATGATTGCCGATAAAATCGCCGCTATCGAAAGCAGGAAAATGCAATTGCGATGAATGAATAAAGTAATTTTTTTCATGATTCAAGCGCGTCCAAATCAATCATTAAATCGGTAATTTTTTTCCGCAGCGTATTACGGTTGATACCCAGCACATACGCCGCTTTTAGCTGATTTCCTCCCGTTGCTTTCAGCGTCATTTCAATCAGCGGGCGTTCAAGCAGCGGCAAAATACGTTCATATAGCCCTGATGGTGGTAATTGATTCTGGCTATGGCTAGCAAAATAGCGTTTTAAATGCTCACGAATATCTTGTTCAACCGTGCTATCGGCAACCAGCGAATCCCCTGCTAGTGGTGTTTGAAAAAACTGCGCAATTGTCGCCGCGGAAATAATAGACTCGGATGATAATGCGCTGGCGCGATACATCATATTTTCTAATTCGCGTACATTCCCTGGCCATTCATAGCGCTGCATCAGCAGTACCGCTTCGCTATCCAAAATCTTCGGCGACAAGCCTTTTTCCTCGCCTTTTTTGAGGAAGTATTGTGCAAGCGGATAAATATCTTCATTGCGTTCGCGGAGCGGCGGCACATTCACCGGCACCACATGCAAGCGGTAATATAAATCCTCTCGGAAATCGCCAGACTTCACCAGCTGATGCAAATCACGATGCGTCGCGCAGACAATCCGCACGGTGCTTTTCAGCATTTTTGTGCCGCCCACCGTCGTATATTCACCTTGCTGTAACACGCGGAGAAGCTTGGTTTGCGCATCCATCGGCATATCGCCAATTTCATCTAAAAATAATGTGCCGCCTTCAGCCTGCTCAAACTTGCCCGACTTGCGTTGGTTCGCACCCGTAAACGCCCCTTTTTCATAACCAAACAATTCTGATTCGACCAATTCGCGGGGAATCGCTGCCATGTTAATCGCCACAAACGGCGCGTTTTTACGCTTGCCCAACTGGTGCAGTGCGCGGGCAACCAACTCTTTCCCCGTGCCTGATTCGCCGATAATCATCACCGTCAAATCATTATCCACCAACCGCGCGAGGCTTCTAAAGATATCCTGCATCGGCGCCGACGTACCAACAAAATAATCCGTCTCTGCTACAGCTATGTTGGGTTGTGCGACGGCCTGTTTTTTCTCCAAACATTTTGCCACATGCGCCATCAGCACATCCAAATCAAACGGCTTCGGCAAATATTCATACGCCCCCACTTGGTTCGCACGCACGGCGGTCATCAGCGTGTTCTGGGCAGATATAACAATGACGGGCAATTCAGGGCGAATGGTCGCAAGTGCGGGCAGTAAATCCAGCCCATCTTTTCCCGCATCGCCCACGGGCATGCGCACGTCACTAATCAGCACATCACCCGCGCCTGATTCCGCTGCCTTCAACAAATCCGTGCCGTTATGCACCACTTGCGCATTCCAGCCGCGCCGCTGCACCGCATGGGTCAGCACCGTGCAGATCGATTTATCGTCATCAGCAATGAGGATGGTCGGGTTCATAGCGGATACTTTACCCGCAACGCAGCATAATGCAACGACTATTGCCTATTTTTTAGGCAGAAAGGACTACCAATGCGCCAGAGCGCACACCGGCTCGTTACCACCTGTGCTAGTGGTGATTGTAGATGGCCATGTCAACAATGTGTAGGTTGTCGGCACGGTCGTAGGCGGAGACCGACGATATATTGCAAACGCATTAGAAATTGACGAAGTGTCACTCATTGTCATAACAATATACTGATTATCCTTGGTAAAGTTAGCCCTAAACGGACCACTACCTGAAGGTTGTGTTAGGGCAGGAGTATTTATACGGTGAACAGTGTCATCTGTCTGATCAATACTAAACAGGGCAAGCTTTGTTGTCCCTGATGAATTCATCAGTGCGAACATTGTTGAATCGGGGGAAAAGGTAATAACATCGGGTGAAGATATATTTGTAATTGTGTCATTACCCCCCGCTGTAATATCCGCTTCGGTAAAAGTGCCATCATTATTACGCCACAACCTCAAGGTAGTCGTAGAACCAGATACATTCGCAATCATGTAATATTTACCGTTGGGCGAGATGGTTCCTGTGCGCCCCCCACCCGAACCTGTTGGGTCTACCATCTTATGATATTGCCCATCCCGCAAAACATAAATATTGGTAGTATCAGCGAGACCATAAGAAAGTACCATATACCGACCATCATCGGAGAAAACAGTCAACGGCGGATACGCTGTTAGCGGAGGAACCACGGGGTTGTTCATTTTTACATATTGCTTGTTCACCCACCGCCATATTTCTATAAAAGGTGTTCCAGAACTAAATGTTGAAGCATATGTACCACTACCCGCTGCAAATGCATAATCCCCGTTGCTACTATCACATGCAAATGTTTTTTGTTCAGCAACACCTAAACCAGTCGAATAAACAGGGTACACCGTGCAATATTTATTAGATGCCCCAGCGTTTTGTCCAACCACAAGCAAATGTGTATTTCCAGGTAAAAACTCGGCATAAT
>JAYTDB010000208.1:0-1987 GCA_043736135.1 Rickettsiales bacterium | reverse complement strand
GAAAAACGACCAAAATATACCTAATAGCGTAAAAATAGCAGATAATATTAAAGTGATTAAGCATGCCCAGCTACAATACTGATTTGTATTGATATATTTTCCAAGCTTTGCCAGGGATGCCTCCAAGCGAGCCCCCAACTTCTCATCTGGCAGTCTGTTTTCTGAAATTGGTAACTTCAATAAATTCAAACATGCCATAATTTCATCGCAAGCACTTACTGTATGCATAACTAGAATATCAGTCATATACCAGAAATAATAAGCAGCCAGAGTAAATATCATAGAATAAATCAGAACAAATTTACTAGTTAAGCTTGGCGTCAACGTACTATTTGAGAATAGTGCAAATACACAAACAGCAACTAGACCATATATAAAAGTAGATATTTTTTTATGTTCACCTTCTTTATAAAATTTAGATGTTTCTTTACACTGAGCAAATAACTCCATAGCGCAATCAATATCATACACAGATTGATTATCTACTGTTGGCACAACACGCTCCCAATAAACTCCGCCGCTGACATTTCTTTTTTCTCTGGTGCGCGGCGTGATTTGACTTCCACCACGCCTTTTTCCACGCCTTTTGGCCCAATGGTCACTTGCCACGGCGTGCCAATTAAATCTTGCGTGGCGAATTTTTCGCCTGCGCGGCCGTCCGTATCGTCATAAATCACGCGGATATTTTTTGCGGTAAGTTCGCCGTAAAGTTTTTCCGCTGCCGCATCGCAAGCCGCATCGCCCACGCGCAAGTTGATAATAGCCACTTGGAACGGTGCCACCGCATCTGGCCAGATGATACCATTTTCATCATGCGACGCTTCAATGATTGCGCCAACCAAACGCGACACACCAATGCCGTAACAACCCATCTCTGGGTGCACGGAACTACCATCGCTCATCGCAACCGACACGTTCATCGCTTTGGAATATTTGTTGCCCAAAAAGAATACCTGCCCCACTTCAATACCGCGCGCGCTACGCAGTTGGTCTGCTGGCACAGGGCAGCTTTCTGGCTTATGCATCTCATCCGCCGCCGCATATAATTGTCGCAATTCATCACTGCTAATTTCAACTGAACCATCGCGCACCGCATCAAATTTTTTATCGTAATACACCGCGCTTTCGCCCGTTTCGGCAAGCACGTGGAATTCATGGCTTAAGTCACCACCAATAGCCCCCGTCTCCGCGCTCACCGCGATGGTTTGCAATCCTAAGCGGCGGAAAATACGGTGGTAACATTCATACATTTTCCAATATTCGCGTTTCGCATCTTCCACATCCACGTGGAATGAATAGGCATCTTTCATCAGGAATTCGCGGCCACGCATCACACCAAAACGCGGACGCACTTCATCACGAAATTTCCACTGAATCTGATACAGATTTTTAGGCAATTGTTTATAAGAACGAATATAGCCACGGAAGATATCAACAACCATCTCCTCATTCGTCGGCGAGTATAAAAGCTCACGATCCGCGCGGTCATTAAAGCGCAGCATCTCTTTGCCCAGCGCATCATAGCGGCCTGATTCTTTCCACAAATCGGTGGGCTGCAAGGTTGGCATCAAGAGCGGCACGCAACCCGCTTTTTGCAGCTCATCATTGACGATGGCCTCAATGTTACGCAGCACGGCAAGCCCTAGTGGCAGCCATGTATAAATCCCCGCCGCTTGTTGGCGAATCATGCCCGCACGCAACATCAAACGATGTGATGCAATCTGCGCTTCCGATGGAGTTTCTTTTAAAACAGGCAAAAAATATTGAGAGAGACGCATGCTAGGCTCCCGTCATGCTGCTGTTTGCAAGGCAAACGAGCAGCATCCATTTTGATTTCTGATTACAGAATTGTTTCATACAAATCACCCCATTCCTTATTCATTTTTTCTATTAAATCAATTTTCCACGCTCGCCGTCTGTTTTTCAGCTTCTTTTCGTAAAGTATCGCGCTGGATATGTCTGCATGAATTTCATAATACACCAAGCT
>JAYTDB010000207.1:0-8013 GCA_043736135.1 Rickettsiales bacterium | reverse complement strand
GCTCCATCGGCGCGATGTTAAAATCACCGACGATAATCAGCTTCGGGTTTTTCTTTGCCGCCTTTGCTGCCCACACATTCATCTCTTCGACAAATTGCAATTTGGACGCATAGGAAGGATTTTCCACTGGATCAGGAATATCGCCGCCCGCAGGAATATAAAAATTATGCAGCTCGGTACCGTCAGGCAATGTCGCCGCAATATGCCGCTTATGATCCAGCCCCGCAAAGCTTATTGTCTGCATATTAGTCAGTGGCAATTTCGAGGCAATCATCATCCCGTTATAGGATTTTTGTCCGCTGAAAAACACATGCTTAAAGCCCAGATTTTGTACGGCTTCGAGCGGAAAAAGCCCGTCTTCCACCTTGGTTTCTTGCAGGCACAAAATATCAGGATTTTGGAGCTTCACCAGCGAAGCGATATGCTGCAGGCGGATGCGAATTGAGTTAATATTCCATGTGGTAATGCGGGTCATAAGTAATATGAAAGATGAAAAGATAGCAGATGACAAGTAAAATAAAAAAAGGGAGCCAGTTTCCCAGCTCCCCTAAAATTGCAGGACGTTTACAAAAACTATAACCAAGATCATAGTTTAACGTAAAATATATACTCAAGTTCTGTGCCACTTCATAAATCCAGACAAACTGCGGGGTTGCGCACATCCATGCCAAATTATTTGCCTATATTTTACGCAGGTCGCTATTTTCTGATTATTTTTTAGGCAGCAATAAAACATCGCTCGACCCAATAGCAATTGGCGACTAAACTTCCCGCCATGAATACACAAACGGACATCATTATTTCGGGTGGCGGCATGGTCGGGCAAAGCATGGCGATTGCAGCGGCACGCCTAGGTTTATCGGTGATGTTGATTGAGAAATACGCCATGCCCGCGCAATTAGACCCTGCATTTGATGGGCGCGTCAGCGCAATTGCGCATGGCTCATCACTGATATTGGATAGTATCGGCGCGTGGGATGCGATGCATGCACATGCGGAACCGATTCTGGATATTCGCGTGTCAGACGGCAAATCGCCGTTCTTCGTGCATTATGACCATAAAGAAGTCGGCAAGCCCTTTGGTTATATTGTTGAGAACCGCTATATCCGCCACAGCCTGCAACAAGCCGCAGCTTTATATCCCAACCTACGCATTCTTGATAACACCAGCATCACTAGCTGCAAAACGGATGCGGAAGGTGCAGAAGTAACACTTTCAAATGGCGATGTTTTCACCGCAAAATTATTGCTGGCGACCGATGGAAAAAACTCTGTTCTGCGCGAGCAATTGAATATTCCAACCCTCAAAACCGATTATGGGCAAACGGCAATCGTTTGCACCATCGCACATGAAAAACCGCATCACGGCCTCGCGCAGGAACGCTTCTTACCCGCAGGGCCATTCGCCGTACTACCGCTATCGAATAACCGCTCATCACTGGTGTGGGTAGAGCCGAATGATCGTGTGTCACTGTATTTAGAGCTAGATGATGAAAATTTTGCACAGGAAATCTCTGAACGCGTGGGTGATTACCTCGGTAAAATCAGTGTGGAGGGTAAACGCTTCAGCTATCCGCTCTCATTGGTTCACGCCACACGCTATACGGAAAGCCGTTTTGCGCTGATGGGGGACGCGGCTCACGGTATGCATCCGATTGCGGGGCAGGGCGTGAATATGGGCTTCCGCGATGTTGGTGTTATGGAAGAGTTGCTCCGCAAACAGCTGGAAAATGGCCTTGATATTGGCGCGCCAGAGCTGCTTTCGCACTATGAACGCTGGCGCAGGTTTGATAATGTGGCGATGCTAGGCGTTACGCATGGCTTGAACCACCTGTTTTGCAGTAGCCTGATTCCAATAAAAACCGCACGTGGGCTGGGCTTATGGGCGGTACAGCGCATGCCTAAACTCAAACGCTTTTTTATGCAACACGCGATGGGGTTGGTCGGCGATTTGCCCGAAAACGTGCGTAACCGCGCTTAGGCAGCGTCATCCAGTTTCCGCGCCTCTTCAACCAGCATCACTGGAATTCCTTCACGGATAGGGTAGGCGAGGCGTGCTTTTTCGCTAATCAACTCTTGCTTCTCTACATCATAGCGCAAAGTCGTTTTTGTGAGTGGGCAAACCAACATTTCCAACATATTTTTATCGGGTATATTCATGAACAATCCTATTTAATCCTCTGATATTGGCTGCAAAGCTATGTTTTTCCTATTATATAGCATGAAATAAAAATATACATCAAAATGATAAAACTAATGCTTGCAAATGAACTTAAAATGCATATTATCGCGTTCCCAAACGGATTGTTATCACAATCTTAGTTGTGAATAAGCGGGAGTAGCTCAGGGGTAGAGTGCAACCTTGCCAAGGTTGATGTCGAGGGTTCGAATCCCTTCTCCCGCTCCATTTCTCATTTTGTTTTTTGAGATTTTGGAGCGTATTTATTCATAGAAATACCACGCGTAAACTATTGCAATACGGTACAACTGGTGGTAGCTATCTACACCATGAATCATAGCACCCATTCCACAAAAGTCCCGACCGAACCCAAGCATTTGCTGGGGATTGACGGGCTTTCTAAAGCCGATGCGATGGAAATTCTGGAACTCGCCAAATTTTATATCGGTAAAAATCGTGAGCCAGATAAAAAACATGCGATCCTAAAAGGCCGCACACTCATCAACCTATTCTTTGAAAACTCCACGCGCACGCGCACATCATTTGAACTTGCAGGCAAGCGCCTTGGCATGGACGTAATCAATATGTCGGTGGCGAGCTCCAGCGCTAAAAAAGGCGAAACGCTGATTGATACGGCGATGACGCTCAACGCTATGCACCCCGATTTCATTGCGGTACGTCATGGTGAATCAGGCGTTGCACACCTGCTTGCGCGCAAAGTGAATTGCTCAGTTATCAACGCGGGGGACGGCTGTCATGAACACCCAACGCAAGCATTGCTCGATGCGCTTGCTATTTTACAGCATCGCGGGAAAATCGAAGGTCTGACGGTTGCGATTTGCGGCGATATTTTACACAGTCGCGTCGCTCGCTCAAATATCAAGCTCCTTAACCTGCTAGGTGCAAAAGTGAGGATGATTGCGCCGCGCACGCTGACACCTGCTGCACCGGAATCATTCGGCGTCGAAGTATTCCACGATATGCGAAAAGGACTTGTTGGCTGCGATATTATCATGATGCTCCGCTTGCAAATGGAACGTATGGAAAGCAATTTTATTCCTTCGGTCCGCGAATATTTCCATTATTTTGGATTAGACAAAGAAAAACTCTCTTTTGCAAAACCCGATGCACTGGTGATGCACCCTGGTACTATCAATCGCGGCGTGGAAATTGACACGGAACTCGCCGATGATATCGACCGCAGCATCATTCTCGACCAAGTGGAAATGGGTGTTGCCGTGCGTCAAGCCGTGCTTGAGTGGCTAAACAAATGGGTGTAAGCACAACGCTTTCTACCTATGTCATCGCACTGCGAAACTCCTGTTGTCTATACGCCATCTGGTTTATCAGCTGTTTTATTTTGATTGCGCTATGCACTGCTAACTATCCGTTTCATTTGGAATGGATGGAAGGGCACGTACTCGACACCGTCCAACGTGTGCTCGATGGAAAAGCAATCTACGTCGCGCCATCGCTGAATTTTGTCCCGTATCTCTACACCCCGTTTTATTATTATGTGGTGGCATTTTCTTCGCTGTTTTTGGGGCTGGATTTTTTAGCTGCGCGGCTGGTTTCTATTCTATCCATTCTCGGTGCGGTGGTCATTTTATACCGCTGGGTGGTGTATGAGGGTGGTGAGCGCTGGCATGGGCTGTGCGCCGTAGGGTTATTTTTTGCGACCTATCCGCTCAGTGGCCGCTGGTTTGACTTGGCACGCATTGATAGCCTGTTTCTGTTCCTCAGCATGGCGGGGTTATATGTATTTTACACCAAGCGCGGCTGGGCAGCACAGCTAGGCGCAGCCATCTTGCTCGCTGCTGCCTTTTTCACCAAACAAACAGCACTAATTATTGCGTTACCGCTTTTTGTTATCATGCTGAAAAACGCACCACGCCACAGCTTAATCATAGGATTCATGTTTGCCTGTCTGGTCATAAGTGGCATGGTTATATTGCATCTTGCCACCGATGGCTGGTCGACATTTTATACCTATAGTTTGCCCTCACTGCATCATTTCGACAAACGCTATATTACACGTTTCTGGACAGGGTTGATGTTTGAAAAACAGTGGGTGGTAGCAGCTTTTACGCTGATCGGTTTCTTGCTCGCATGGCGGCAGTCGCGTGAAAAATCGTTGTGTACTATCGCCGTATGCTTGGGTTTAATCATGGCCAGCTATCTCATGCGCATCAACGCGTGGAGCTACATCAATGTATTCATTCCACTACACTACGCCTATGCACTAGGGGCAGGGCTGTCGCTACGTTATCTGATGCAGTTTTCAGCGCGCATCCAGCTGATTGTCTTGGCGTTGCTAGCTGTACATTTCTATTCGCTAACCTATATGCCCCTGCGCTACATACCCGACGCAGAATCTCGCAAACAAGGCGAAGCATTTATTGAAAAACTAGCAGCGATTGACGGCGACATCTTCATACCCGATTTGCAATTTGTTGAGCGGCGGGCGGGCAAAACGTCCTATGCCTATGGCATGGCGGCATTTGACCTGCAAAATACAGACTTAAAAAACCACGCCGACATTCAGGCTACGCTGAAATCCGAGATGTCTAATGCGCTCGAAACCCATCGTTTTCCCGCCATTGTGCTAGGAAAAGTCATCCATATCAACCCCGAGGCCTACGGCTATTACTATGCTGGAGATTTGCATTATCCCACCGAATTTCTCACCGGCATTGTTAAGCCTGTTTCGATGCGATTATATTTGCTCAAATCCCCGTAATCTGGCATAGACATATGCACTTAATGACCCTTAACACCCGCTGGAGCCTTTGTTCACATGCAGCATTTCACACTACCAACACACCAAAATAACCCCGCCAAAAAAGTGGCGTATGTCAATGCGCGGCTGTTTGACGCGGAAAGCGGCTTAGACCAAGTGGGCGGACTACTCACCATTGGTTCGGACATAGCCGATTTTGGCGCACAAATCAAAGCAGGAAATATTCCAGCCGACGCAGAGATTATTGACTGCAAGGGGCATCTGCTCTCACCTGGGTTGCTTGATATTCAAGTGCATTTCCGCGAACCTGGTGAAGAATATAAAGAAACCATCGCAACGGGCTCAAAATCTGCCGCTGCGGGTGGCGTCACCACCGTTGCTTGTATGCCGAATACGAAACCAGTCGTTGATGATGTCGCGATTGTTGATTTTATTCATAAGCGTGCGCGTGAAACCGGCTTTGTTAATGTGCGTACCTATGCCTGCATCAGCAAAGGTATGAAGGGCAACGACATCACCGAAATGGGCTTGTTGGTAGAGGCGGGGGCTGTTGGTTTTACCGATGATGGGCTGCCAGTGATGAACTCGGGTGTAATGCGTAAAGCACTGACCTATGCGCGTGAGCTGGGGGTTCCTGTCGCGCAACATGCAGAAGATTTGAACCTGTCGTGCGGCACGTGCATGAACGAAGGCAAAGTATCGGCGCATCTAGGGGTTGCAGGTGTGCCAAACGCGGCTGAGGCAATTATCGTTGCCCGCGATATCATGCTTGCGGAACTCACAGGCGGACAATATCACGTGCTACATATCTCAACCGCAGAAGCGATTGAAGAAGTGCGCCGCGCCAAGAAAAAAGGGCTGCGAGTGACGGCGGAAGCAGCGCCGCATCATTTTACGCTGACCGACGAAGCGGTGATGGAATATCGTACCTTCTCGAAAATGAATCCACCGCTACGCGCTGAAAAAGATCGCATGGCGGTGATTGAAGGTTTAGCGGATGGTACAATTGACGCGATTGCTACCGACCACGCGCCGCACGACCAAGAATCCAAGCGCGTGCCACTCGCATCTGCCGCGTATGGTATCGTTGGTTTGGAAACTATGCTGCCATTGTCGCTTGGGCTTTTCCACAAAGGCATTATGCCACTGCGCGATGTGATGGCGGCGATGACCTATAAGCCAGCCGATATTATTCATGTGCCCTCTGGACGCATGAAAAAAGGTGCGCGCGCGGATTTGACACTGATTGATTTAGGCATGGAATGGACGATGGATCCGAAACAATTTGTCAGCAAATCGCTCAACTCGCCATTTGATGATTGGAATACCAAAGGCCGCGCGATTATGACGGTGGTGGGTGGTGACGTCGTGTATAAGCTGGACTAAATTATTCGTCATCCCAGCGAAAGCTGGGATCCAGAGATTACAACAACGAGATTCCTGCTTTCGCAGGAATGACAAAGAAGAAAAACATGACTCATAACCCCATCATCTGCGCGATAGATACCCCAGGATTTGATAGCGCGACTTCTTTAACAAACAAAGTACATAGCTCTGTAGGTGCTATTAAGCTAGGATTGGAATTCTTTACGCGTCACGGCACAGATGGCATACAAAAACTTGCAAAAACAATACCAGAAGTCCAACAAAAAGCATTGCCATTATTTCTTGATTTAAAATTTCATGATATTCCGAACACGGTTGCTGGAGCAGTGCGTGCCACACAGGGCATTAATGCATTTATGATGACAGTGCATGCAGCTGGCGGCACCGCAATGTTAAAGGCAGCAAAAGAAGCGGCAAACGAACTTAAACTAAAACCAATGATTATTGCTGTCACTGTACTCACAAGCCTAGATCAAGATGATATGTCCTCAATAGGCATTACTCATTCTGTATCTGATCAAGTTAGAAAGTTAGCTGATTTGGCGCAAAAAAGCGGTGTGGATGGTGTCGTGTGTTCGCCACATGAAATTGAAGTTTTGCGTAAACAATGTGGAAAAGATTTCAAACTCGTGGTACCGGGCATTCGCCCAGCAGGTTCGACAAATGATGACCAAAAACGCGTGATGACCCCGAAAGAGGCGATGGATGCAGGGGCAAGCTATTTAGTCATTGGCCGTCCAATCACCGAGGCAGAAAACCCACAAGCGGCGGCAGAATCCATATTAAATAGCCTGTAAATCAACAAGATACTCCTGTCACACTAACGTCACTATTAAAATATGCGTTTTTTTGCTATGATGGCTTTTCTAACCACATAGGGATTATGCCATGAGTGAGAAAGATGATAGCAGAAAATTTGCAGGTGAGCTGCCTGAAGATGGAGTTTCTAATGCAGTAGGCAAAGCAGTTAAATTTGGAACCGCTGGAATGATGGCAGCAACTGGTTTGTATGTAGCCAATCAACTTAATCAAGTCAGTGACGGACTTTACGAAAGAAAAATGGCTCGTACCGAACTCAAAAATCCAGCGCAAGATTTAGAAGCCGCTCAGAAATTAGCCCAAGAGCAGAAAGACTTAGAGTTTAAAGCACTGCTTGATAAGATTGGCCAATCTTCTACTCACAACACATCCGAACAGCCTGCTCCTAAGCACGATACCGAGAAGAATGGCAAAGCAGAATTCGTGTTACCTGAAAAAGGTCATGAAAAAACACGTTAATCCCCTAAAAACAGCCATGAAATAATTGCATTCCACTCCCAATTCACGATAAATTCATATATGTGCATTATAATATGAGCCATATGAAAAAATGCACTGGTTTTACGCTCATCGAATTAAGTATAGTAATTGTTATCATCGGCTTGGTGGTGGGTGGAATTGTGGTGGGTCGCGAGTTGATTAAGGGCGCGGAAATCCGCGCGATGCTTTCACAAAAAGACCGCTACATGCTTGCCGTCAATATCTTCAAACAAAAATATAATGCAATACCTGGAAATATGTTGCCAACACAAGCAGCACAATTTAGCTTCTTTGCCTTCACTGGAATTAATGCGGGTAAAACATATTTTGGAAGTGGTAACGGCTTAATTGCCGGCTGGCCAGAAGTAAGCTGTTTTTTTGAGTGCGGTGCCTTCTGGGCGCAACTATC
>JAYTDB010000206.1:0-5773 GCA_043736135.1 Rickettsiales bacterium | reverse complement strand
CGCCCAGACACCTGTTTTTCCAGCAGCAATTTTTCTAAATCGTCGGAGAGTTGATAGGGTTTAAACGAGCGTAAATCGCGTAGCCACGGTGCGTAATATTGCAGGGCTTTAGATTTCATTTTTTCTTTGAGCGATTTGTCAGATAGCTTGTTGATATCAAGCGTGAAAAACAAAATAAGCGACGATAACGTCGTGATTTTTTCGGAGGTATTTTGGTAGAACTGCGAATTTTCAGGTGCGAGCATGTTTTTGGCAAATAGCAAAGAAGCGTAAGAACCGAGCTTGCCGAGTAATTCTTGGATAATTTCAAATTCAGCAATGGCCTTGGCCAATGCTAAGCCGCCTAACTTTATGACTTTGCCATTATATTTTGTTTTAAAAGCAGTGCAGAGTTTTTCTGCCTGTTTAAAATCTTTGCTAACTGCGGGTGAATCAAAACTGGAATAAAAATCTGATAAGTCCCACTCAGGAAGGGTTTTTGTTGCTGTTGATGTGTTCTTCGCCATGATGTTTCTCTTGGTTAAATATAAGCGTGTCTAGCATGCCTCGTTCTAGCAGGGTATTGCAAGCAATTTTGCCACATTTCCATTCGCCATTTTTCTCGCGGCCTATAGGTATAATTTCTTGCGTACGTTTTTCGAGCTTTTGCCCAATCATATCTTCGAGCATTTTTTTGAAATCGGCACGCTTATCTTCAGCAATCCAGCTGCTTGCAGCAAGTATCTTTACATCGCTGATTTCCAGCACTAACTCGCCGTAAGGTTCCTGATCTTCAACCGAAAAATATAATGTACCAGAAGATGCGATTTTAACTTGCTCATTGGTCAACATCCCGCGCTCAATCGTGAGCTCTGATGAGTCTTCTGCGCCAGTCACGTTAAGTGCTTCCTTGTAGTTCCACGCAATATTGAAGCTGAGCGGCTCTTTGGTTGGCATATTGGCGACGGTTATATCATCGAGTGTGAATGTGCCTTTGCTCTCAATATCGGTTGCGGATTGCTTGATAGTATTCAGACGTATTACCGCGTTTGATACATTCCATATCGTATCATTTTTTTGCAAGCTGGCAGGCCCCGTGTGAAGCGATGCTAACCAACTGGCTGTTGCAGATATGATGGTGCTATCACCAAATAAACTGTCGCCAAAAAACAGTTTATAATGTGCGCGCTTATCATCCACGACCAATGAAGCACCTTTTGCTAGCGATAATTTTTGGATGGTTTCCAAGCCATCTTCTTTGCTGAAACTCGATAGATACAATGGAAGAGATGGGGTGATGGTATGACTTAGTTCACTGCCAGTGATGACGTGAATCACATCTGAAAATTGCAGCAGGGTGCTATCAGGAGTCATATGATTTGGCAGCATTTCCACATTTTCAGAGGACAATGTTTGCCGTTCCATATTCAGCCACGATGGGCGCAAAATATCCAGCGACAAGCGATCAATATTCGCTTTTTTATTTGGACCAAAACCAATCAGCGAAATATTATTATAATGAAGAGCCGCATCACGTCCGCTGATTTTGGCGTATTTAACAAATGCATCGTTAAGTTGATGCAGTTTTTTTTCAGCGAGTGGTAATGTATACGCTGGTGCGCCTGCCGTTTGCACGGCATAAACGGTTGCAAGAATAGCAACAATTCCCAGTAGATAGCGCCATTGCGTTTTCTTATTGCTGGGAGTTGTTTTTGTCATGATGTTTCTCGCTATTTTTTATCGACCATCATATTGCGGGTGGCGGCGGGAAGCGCTACTTTTAGCCCATCAAGCGCATCACTCATGATGATTTGGCAACCAAGGCGCGATGTGTGCGTCAAACCAAAAGCCAAGTCGAGCATATCTTCCTCATCTTCCGTTGCTTCAGTTAGCTTATCAAACCACGTTGAATCTACCACAACATGGCAGGTTGAGCAAGCGAGCGAGCCTTCGCAAGCGCCTTCAAGCGAGATATGGTTTTTATGAGCTGCTTCCAGCACAGAAATGCCATTTGGCACATCAAAAGTGTGTTCTGTACCATCTGCGGCAGAAAATATAATTTTAGGCATAGTAGTTAATCTCCAGTCACTAGTATTTTATCCACATTCGTTCCTTTTAGCGCAGACTGTATCGCCCTGTCCATCCTTCTTTCGGCAAATGCTTGGGCGATTTTACCCAGCTGTTGCACCTCAACATCAATATAATCGCGGTCTTCGCTTTCCAGCGCGTTTTTAACCGTCTGCATTTGGCGGTTTATCAATGTTTTTTCGGCATCAGATAATAAGTCACTATCCGTTTTAAGCGCAGATTCAATTTCAATTATCGCCCTGCCAGCCTCAATTCTCGCCTCAACCAGCAACCGCTCGATAATGTCACGGCGGGCGTTTTCCATGCTCTCAATCAGCATTTTCTCAATCTGTTCTGGCTCCATCCCGTATGACGGCTTCACATGAATGGTTTGCTCGGCGCCCGTGGTTACTTCTTGGGCGGATACAGTGAGCAACCCATCCGCATCCACCGTGAAAGTCACCTTCACGCGGGCAATACCCGCAGGCAGCGGCGGAATACCCTTTAACTCAAATTTGGCGAGCGAACGGTTATGCTGTATCATCTCGCGTTCACCTTGGCACACATGGATGAGCAATCCTGTTTGATTGTCCTGATAGGTAGTGAATTCTTGCGTGGCTGAAACAGGAATTGGCGTGTTGCGGTGAATCACTTTTTCCACCAGCCCGCCCATCATCTCCAAACCGAGCGATAGCGGAATCACATCGAGCAATAAATTATCCGAACCTTGCGTTAGGCCATGCGCCTGCAATGCAGCACCGACGGCGACCACCTCATCAGGATTCACATTGGTCAGCGGCTCTTTGCCAAAGAAGTCTTTTATTTTTTGGCGCACCAGCGGTACGCGAGTTGAACCACCGACCAGCACGATGCCTTTTACATCGACTATTGATAGCTTCGCGTCGAGCAATGCCCGCTCACACACATCAATGGTTTTGGCGACATAATCATAAATCAAATCATCAAAATCTTCACGTGATAGATGAGCAGTTTTATTTTGATAGTTGAGTTCAGACGTTTTTTGTTCAGTCAGCGTGTGTTTTGCTGCGCGCGCCAAGCCGATTAATTTGCCGACTTCTTCGCTGCTGATAGTCAAATTATCCAGCTTTAATTCGGCAAGTAACCATGCGGTAATCGCTTGGTCAAAATCATCGCCGCCAAGCAGTGTATCGCCGCCCGTGGAAAGCACTTGGAACACACCCTTTTCAAGTTTGAGCAGGGAAATATCAAACGTACCACCACCTAAATCATATATCGCGTAGATGCCTTCAGCATCATTATCCAAACCATAAGCGAGTGCAGCAGCGGTAGGCTCGTTGATGAGGCGCAATACTTC
Organism: Rickettsiales bacterium; assembly: GCA_043736135.1. Classification (GTDB taxonomy): domain Bacteria; phylum Pseudomonadota; class Alphaproteobacteria; order Rickettsiales; family SXRF01; genus JAYTDB01. The sequence continues at coordinate 2,391 of JAYTDB010000206.1, read as the reverse complement.
CAGCCCCGCAAGGCGCGCGGCGTCTTTGGTGGCTTGACGTGCGGCATCATCAAAATAAGCAGGTACGGTAATCACTGCTTTGGTAACTTCCTTGCCCAGTGCTTTTTCAGCATTGGCTTTAAGGTATTTTAAAATATCGGCAGAGACTTCAACGGGGGTGATGGTGCGGCCCTCCAGCGCAATCGGCTTTGCGCTTTCAAACATCCTTCGTTTTACCGATGCGATGACATTTTTTTCGCCGCGCTCATGGCGTTGTTTTGCTGAGTAGCCAACTTCAATCGAACCATCTGGCGCATAATAAACCACCGACGGCACCAGCGCGTGGCCATGAATATTTTGAATCACTTCGCAGTTATCTTCCGTTGCCACCGCGATCACCGAATGGGTCGTACCCAAATCAATACCAATCGCCGCCATATCCGAATGTGGCAGCGGTGTTTGACCAGGTTCATATATTTGTAGTAGGCTCATTTGCTATCCTGTTTTATTTTCATCAAATACCCTAAACGCAAGGTTTCTTGCGCCATTGCATCAAAGTGCTTTGCGAAAAAATGCTCCGCTATGCTGCTTTCTGATGCGGTTATCATCGTATCCAGCGCGATATCTGCGCCCTCTTCCAAGCTCTCGCGTAGCTCCATAATCTCAATCAACTGTGCTTGCGAAGGTTTAACCGAATCTTTCTCTGTACCTACGGTAATTCCCTGCAAATGCAACAAATATTGCGCACGTTTCAACGGGTTTTTGAGTGTATCGTAAGCGTGGTTGATATCCATCGAGGCATTCAGCGCCGCATTGCGCTCCGCTGCGGGTTTACCCACAAAGCGATCGGGGTGAAACTTGCGCTGCTCACGAAAATAAGCGGCTTCAAGCTGGGCGATATCAACTGCAAAACTTGGCTCAATGCCCAATAAAGCAAAATGATTCATGATTAAACGTGGAACGAATCACCGCAGCCGCAGCGACCTTTCTCGTTCGGATTGCGGAAGACAAACCCGCTTTTTAGCTGCTCTTCGACAAAGTCCATCTCGGTGCCGATGAGGAACATAACGGCTTTTGGATCAATCAAAATTTTTACGCCATCTTTTTCCACCACATCATCAAATTTGCTGACTTCATCGGCATATTCGATGGTGTAAGAAAGCCCCGAGCAGCCGCGCGTGCGAATGCCGACACGAATTCCCGCTGAAGGCTTGCCGCGCTTATCCAGCATCTCGCCTATACGAGTGCTAGCTGCTTCAGAAACAGTGAAAAGTGGAGCCGCCATAATTACGCCGCGTCGCTCGTCGTATGTTTCGATTTATAATCGGTGACCGCTGCTTTAATTGCATCTTCAGCCAAAACTGAGCAGTGAATTTTCACCGGTGGCAGCGCTAAATATTCGGCAATTTCGGTATTTTTAATGCTCATCGCTTCATCTACCGTTTTGCCTTTGACCCATTCCGTGATGAGTGAGCTAGACGCAATCGCCGAACCGCAACCAAAGGTTTTGAACTTCGCGTCTTCAATCACGCCGCCAGCTCCCACTTTGATTTGCAGCTTCATCACGTCGCCGCACGCAGGTGCGCCAACAAGACCCGTGCCCACAGAATCATCTGCTTTGTCCATTGAACCCACGTTGCGCGGGTTTTCATAGTGATCAATTACTTTTTCGCCGTATGCCATGATTGAGTTCCTAGTTCTGAGTTGTGAGTTCCGAGTTTACCATTTTGAGGTTTGTTTATGCTTAATGACTGTTTTAAACCTGCGCTCATACGAGACAATTCATCAAGTTTCTTTATCATTTCTTCTAGTTGTTTTGCTTGAATATAGCCAATTTTATCTGCTATAATTAGCTGCGTTTTTACTTCTGATAACGAGCCGCGTGCAATATTTAAAAAGTGAACAAATTCATTCGCCCCTCGCGTGCTACCCTCTGCAATATTGGATGCGATAGAAACAGCAGCGCGTCTTAGTTGCGAGGTTAGACCAAATTTTTCATCTGCTGGAAACGCTTTTGTAATCGCATAGATATCGACGGAAAAATTGACAGCCTTCTGCCATACCAGCAAATCTTCAAAACTTTTCTTATCTCGCAACTCGGAACTCATCACTCATAACTCCTTTAATGTCCTGCCCACTCGATTTTGGAAATGTCGATGCCTTCTTGCACCATTTCCCACAGCGGGCTCATTTCACGTAGTTTTGTGATTGAGTTTTTAATCAGATTAATTGCGAAATCAATTTCTTCGTCGGTCGTGAAACGACCAAAGCCAAAGCGGATTGACGTATGCGCCAATTCTTCGCCAACGCCCAGTGCGCGCAGTACGTATGATGGTTCAAGTGATGCTGATGTGCAGGCAGAACCAGACGACACGGCAAGGTCTTTAATCGCCATAATCATCGACTCACCTT
>JAYTDB010000205.1:0-1559 GCA_043736135.1 Rickettsiales bacterium | reverse complement strand
CGCGGCGTTGAGCTGTTCGCTGGCAATGATAAGCGCCCGCAGGATGATGACGCATTTTACATCAATGATTTAGTGGGACTCAAGGCACAACTCGAAAATGGCGAGCTATATGGAACAGTCGATGCGGTGGTAAATTACGGCGCTGGCGATATACTCGAAATCACCCGCACCGACGGCAACTCGGAAATGATTCCCTTTACCGAGGCCTTCGTCGGTGAAATTAATGATGAACATGGATTCTTGGTGGTCTTCCCACCCGATTATATCGAAGCAGATTAAGCAACCGACCGCATCGACTGTTCCATATAGCTCGCCATTTTCTAGTTGTGCCTTGAGTCCCACTAAATCATTGATGTAAAATGCGTCATCATCCTGCGGGCGCTTATCATTGCCAGCGAACAGCTCAACGCCGCGCAATAATTCTGCTTGATTGCGGTCGGTGATATGCTCAAACTTGACGATAAGCTGATCTTTTTGACTGCCGGTGATTGTGAAATTATAGCCGCGCCCTTGTTTGTCGGTAAGCGGCACATAGTGGATAATATCGCGGGGATTTTCTAAAAAACAATGCAGCTTTACTTCGCCACGGATGCCGTGGGCGCTAGCAATATGAGCGATTTTGAAGAGGTTGTTTGTCATAATCTGTTATTCCTGCGCATGCAGGAATCTCGAGATCCCAGCTCGAAGGTCTACCCCTGCGGAAGCAGGGGCTGGGATGACATGGCAACTAAGCGGCAGCCGCTTCACCTTTGTCTTTTTTAGACTTGCGAACTGGCTTAAACGCTGGCTTTGTAGCCACCAAGCCGGCACGGTTAAAGAACACATGTACGCGATCAGACATTTCAGCGCCAACTGACAACCAGTATTTCGCGCGATCTTCGTTGATAGTCACGCGTTTTTCAGCAGCATCAGCCAAAAGCGGGTTATAGGTGCCGATTTTTTCGATGTGTTTGCAATCACGCGGGTTGCGCGAATTTGTCACTACGATGCTGTAATATGGGCGTTTTTTGCTTCCGCCGCGTGCTAAACGAATTTTAGTTGCCATGTGTAATCTCTATATATTGTAAGTTAAGGGACGCGTCATATAGCAGTTTTGTTGCAGTGCGTAAAGCAAAAATAACACCATTTTAACACTAATTATGTTATACTGGCTTATGAGCAATGCAATATTCAATAAAACCAAGGCTCTTTTCTGGCATTATGCGTCTGCCAGCCCACTGAAATTGCCCCCAAAATTTACCTTGCCGCCGCTTAATGATATATTACGTGTCACGATTGGCGGCATCACCCGCACCGTTTATCAACCCCATTATATAGGGTTTGAGAATATTCCTGAATCGGGTGGGGTGATTTTGGTATCGAACCATGTGTCGTATATGGATGGGCCAATTATTGATGCGGGCTGTAAACGCCCTGTGCGCTATGTGATAGACGAGGCTATTTATCATACCCCTGGTGTGCATTGGTTGATGTCGCGTTATAAAGCGATTCCGATTTCGCCGAACCGTAAAAGTGTGGAGGCGGCATTTGAGCAAATTTCGCAGCTGCTGCGCGACGGC
>JAYTDB010000204.1:0-2501 GCA_043736135.1 Rickettsiales bacterium | reverse complement strand
TGCCTTGGCGCAGCGCGAGAAAACGCATTATGAACCACCTGCGGATTTCATCGGACGTATTAACAACCAATTACGTGCGAGAATTTATGCAGTAAATCGCCTCACGCATAACATTATCGAGGTAATTGTTTATGCGCCACTTGCGGCAGAACGTTTCGAACCAGGACAATTTTATCGGTTGCAAAATTTTGAATCGAATGCGTTGCGTGTAGGCAATACGACGCTGGCGATGGAAGGCTTGGCGCTGACGGGCGCGTGGGTGGATAAAGCGCGCGGATTAATGGCGACGATTGTGCTGGAGATGGGTGGTAGCTCTGATTTATGCGCGCACTTAAAACCCGGCGAACCAGTAATTTTGATGGGGCCAACGGGTGAGCCAACCCATATTCCTGAAGGCGAAAATGTGATGTTGGTGGGTGGTGGTTTGGGCAATGCGGTGCTGTTTTCCATCGGCAAAGCGATGCGTGAAAAAGGCTGCAAAGTGCTGTATTTCGCGGGTTATAAAAAAGCGGCTGATAGGTATAAAGTCGAAGAAATTGAAGCGGCGGCGGATGTGATTATCTGGTGTTGCGATGAGGCAGCGGATTATACGCCGAACCGTCCGCAAGATCGGTTCTTTCATGGTAATATCGTTGAGGCAATTGCGGCCTATGGCGCGAATCAAGGGGATATTAAGCTCGCTGATATTCAGCGTATCATCGCAATCGGTTCGGATCGGATGATGGCGGCTGTAGCGGCAGCACGGCATGGGGTTTTGCATCCGTTGCTGAATCCAAAACATATCGCGATTGGCTCGATTAATTCGCCGATGCAGTGTATGATGAAGGAGATCTGCGCACAATGTTTGCAGAAGCATGTTGACCCCGTCACGGGCAAGGAAAGCTACGTATATTCTTGTTTTAATCAGGATCAATTGTTGGATTCGGTATCGTGGTCGCATCTGAACGAACGTTTGAAACAAAACTCGCTGTCGGAGAAATTGACGGCGCTATGGATTGACCGCAGTCTTAAGCAATTGGAGTTGCGAAAAAACGTCGCCTGATATTGTTTTGCAAACAACGTGCAGCAAAATAATAGCAAAATGGCAGGCCGAGAGCGCGATTTTGTGCCGCGAAGCGAGCGAAGCCCACGTCAAAATTTCTTGACGTGCAAAAACTATATTAACGCAATAGTAACCAATATCTTCTACAAGATAAAGATTGGTGCATAATTGAGTGTTATGCGCCTGTTTTAGGTGAAATGACATGCAGATTGAAAATGAAATTATTGATGAATTTTTAGAGGAGCAGCCAGCACCTAAGAAGCCAATGCGCCTTGGCGAGAAATTAATCAACCTTGGCCTGATATCAAAAGATCAACTTGAAATTGTACTGACCGAGCAGAAAAATTCTAAAAAATTAATTGGTGCAATTTTGGTTGAGATGGGCTTCGTCACTGAAAGCGCGCTCGGCGAAGTGCTTGCTGAAAGTTCCGGCACAGAGAAGTTTGATTCCAAGTCGGCGGTACTCGATTCCACTGTGGTGCGTTTAATTCCAAAAGATTTAGCGGTGCGTCACACGATTATACCTGTTGATTTTTCCAATGATACGCTGCATTTGGCGATGGCGGACGTCTATAACGTGATTGCGATTGATCAGGTGCGTCGCTATGTGCCGCGCAGCACGCGGATCGTACCAGTGTATGGTACAGATTCCGAAATTATGGAAATGATTGATCAGTATTATGATTATGAAATTTCGGTGGATGGTATTTTAAAAGAAATTGAGACTGGGATTCGCGACAACAAAGCAAAGCTGGATGGTCGTCAAGAGGGGTATGTCAATCCGACGGTGCGTTTGGTGAATGCACTTTTGGTGGATGCAATTAAATTTGGCGCGTCGGATATTCACTTTGAGCCAGAAGGCTCGTTCTTGCGGTTACGTTATCGTATTGATGGCCAGATGGTACAAATTCGTTCGTTCCATCGTGATTATTGGTCGGCGATGTTAGTGCGGGTAAAAATTATGTCGGGCATGAATATCGCCGAAACGCGCAATCCGCAAGATGGACGGATTTCTTATAACGTACTGGGTCGTGAAGTCGATTTTCGTGTGGCAACCCAGCCGACGGTGCATGGCGAAAACGTGGTAATGCGTTTGCTTGATAAAACAAAATCATTGGTGCCGCTTGAGAGCCTTGGGTTTTCTGAGCATAATATTACCGTACTTAAAAAATTGCTGAAGCGACCAGAGGGTATTATCATCGTAACAGGCCCTACGGGTTCTGGTAAAACGACGACTCTTTACTCAATTCTTGCTTACATCAATGATATCGATACCAATATCATGACGCTGGAAGATCCGGTGGAGTATCAGTTGCCGCTTATTCGCCAATCAAACGTGCGTGAGGGATCGGGTATGGATTTCTTGTCGGGCATTAAGTCACTGATGCGGCAAGATCCAGACATCATCTTCATCGGTGAGGTGCGCGACGAGGACACCGCACTTATGGCGGTACGTGCG